>JAFAKB010000064.1 GCA_019235885.1 Candidatus Eremiobacterota bacterium
CGCGAACGGGAACGTCCCCGGGGCCGGCGTTACCGTCACGCTCCCGGGCGCCGCGATCGCGGTCGTCGCCGTGTACTGCAGCGCCGGGACACCGACGTTCTTGGTGAAGACCTTGATCGCCGCGTTCGCGCCGCTGTTGTCGCCGGCGCCGAAGGCGTTGGTGCTGTTCTGCGCGACGCCGCTGATCGCGCCCGCGCCCAGGATCGAGAGCAGCGAGTTGGTCGTCGTCCCCTGCGGTGTACCGGCGGCGAGCGGCGCGTTCGAGTCGGTGATCGTGAACGACGGCGACGACGCGCCGACCTGGGCCGCGCGCAGCGCCAGCCCCTCGTTGCTCGGGTCGCGCGTGAAGACGATCTTCTGCGCCGTGCTGTCGAACGAGGCCGTCACGCCGAGCTGCGCGGCGTTGAAGCTCGTCATGAACTGGTCGATCGTCGTCGCGTTGCCGCCGGCGTTCCAGCTGTAGTTGAACGTCTGCGCGACGCCGTTCACCGTGACCGTCAGGTGGCTGCCCGCGGGGGTTGCGCCGCCGGCCGGGTACGCGAACGTCAGCGGCGAGCTCGGCGGATTGAAGATCTGCGCCGAGGTGTCGACGGTGTTGTTCGCCGAGTTCATCGCAGCGGTCAGCGTGCCGGCGGCGGTCGAAAGCAGCGCGGCCGGAAGCTGCGCGGCGCTGGTGATGCCGACCTGAATGTTGGTCGCCGTGACGGCGTTGGTCGCGACGACCGGCTGGAGCAGCGCTTGGCCGGGATTTCCGTTCTGGTCGTACGCCGAGGTCGTCACGCGGTTGATCTCGGCCGCCGTCGCGTTGGCGAAGTTGTCGAGCTGGTTTCCGTAAACGCTCAGCTTGTTGTTGTAGAGGTCGACGTACGCGCCGAGCTGGCCGCTCCCGACCTGCACCGGCTGCGGGTTCGCGGGGTTCGGATCGCCGACCATCCCGACGACCAGCGCGGGATTGCCCGAGGCGTCGGTGCCGACGACCGGCGCGGCGAGGTGGTACGCGGTCGTGTCGTTGACGAGCGCGCGGCCGCCGACGGTGACGAGCGCGGAGCCGTTGGCCTGCACCGCGGTCTGCGTCGAGAGCAGCTGCGAGAGCTGGTCGACGAGCTGGTCGCGTTGGTCCTGGTACGTGTTGGGGTTGTCGCCGACCGCGGTCGACGCGCGAATCTGCCCGTTGAGCGCGGCGATCTTGTCGATCAGGTCGTTGGCCTGCGTGACGGCGGCGGCGGCCTGCTGGATCGCGCTCGACTTCGCGGTTTGGATCGCGTTGCCGACGCTGTTGAGCTGCGCCACGAACGTCTGCGCGGCGCTGATCACGTTCGCGCGCGCGGCGATGCCGCCCGACTGGCTGTTCGACGGCGTCGACGCAAGCTGGGTGAACGCCGTCTGCAGCGCCGAGAAGGCCGTGTTGACCCCGTTGCTCGGCTCGCCGAAGGACGACTGGAGCGCTTCGAGCTGCTGCTGCTGCGTGGTGAAGTAGTTCTGCGAGGCGCTCGCGCCGCGGAACAAGCCGTCGTACGAGTCCTGGTGGATGCGCGTGATCGACTGCACGAGCACGCCGTCACCTTGCGTCCCGGGCCCGGTCCAGGTGGCATAGCCCGGCGAGCCGACGATCGGCGGCGCTTCGGTCAAGTTCACGACTTGGCGCGAGGCGCCCGGCGTGTTGACGTTCGCGATGTCGTTCGAGGTAGTATTGGACGCTTCCTGAAACGCGCCCAGCGCGCTGCCGATCAGGTTCAGTCCGAAAAAGCTCATGCGCGGCGGCTCACGATGACGGATCCTTCGGGCGGCGGAACGATGCCGCGGCGGCGGTAGGTGCCGGTCTGCTCGGTCCCCGCGCGCTGCAGCACGGCGACCATGCGGGCGAGGCGCTCGAGCCCGGCCAGGATGAGCGATTTGTTGTTGGCGACGGTGAGCCGCAGCTCGGTCCCGCGCGTGACGATCTGGTGGACCGTTCCGTACATCCAGCGCCGCAGCGTTCCGGGCGCGTACGCGCAGACTTGGTCGAGCGTCAGCGTCCCGAAGCCGGCGCGCTGCATCGCGATGCGCTGGGCGTACGCCGTCCCGTGCAGCACGCGCTGCGCTTCGAGCCGCCGTTCCGCGAGCTCGATCGCCTCCGGCTCGTTCTGCACGAGCGCAGCCGTCAGCGTAAGCGCCGCCGCGTTGAGCTCCGCGAGCAAACGGTTCTCCTCACCGAGCAGCTGCGCGAACTTCTGCCACTGGCTCATGACACGCACCTCGTGCGCGCGCCGCGCACCGCGGCTACGCCGTTGCGGCCTCTACGATGAGTCGGCCGAGCAGCTTTTCGACGATCTGGTCCGTGGGGACGTAGTAGCGCCCCTCGGAGATCTGGCGCCGCAGGCCCTCGACCAAGTTCGGGCGGTAGAACGGTTCGGCCATCGTCCCCGCGAGCAGCGTGCTCAGCGCGGCGGCAGCTTCCGAGCGTTCGAACGAATCCGCGGTGTCGAACGCCAGCGAGGCGGCGGACGACTTCCGTTTCACCGTCTTGTAGGCGGAGAGCGCCGACGCGATCTCGGCCCGGGATATGATCATAGCTGGGGACGCCTCTTTCGCACGCTTCCTTGCTACAAAGCGTATCGTCGGAGGCTCGTTGGGACTTTAGGCCCACCAAGCGGGCGGGGATCACTCTTCGCGCTCCTGCTGCGGCAGCTTCGCGGCAGGTGCGACGTTCGTCGAACCCAGCACGGCGGAGCGAAGCTGCTGCTCCAGCACGGCGCCGATTCCCAGCGACCCGGTCTTCGCGAGCTCCTCGGCGCGCTTCTCGTCGAGCATCTCGCCGAAGGTCTGCTCGGCGTTCGAGACCTTCCCGGTCAACGAGGTCGGCGGCGAGCTCTTGCGCATCTCTTTGAAGAGCATGTCGACGAAGAGCGCCTCCATCTGCTGCGCGGCGTCGTGCAGTTTCCCGAGCTGCTTCTGCTGGTCGGCGGTGAGCGGCGCGCTCTGCGCGGCGGCGCCGGCGCGGTCGAGCGGGTTCACTAAATGATCTCCACGTCGGCTTGCAGCGAGCCGGACTCGCGCAGCGCCTGGATGATCGCGATGAGGTCGCGCGGCGAGACGCCGATCGTGTTGAGCGCGCGCACGACCTGCGCGAGCGTCGCCGCGCCGTTGATGTAGATCAGGTGGCGGCCGGTCTCGCTGGCCGTGATCCGGGTGTTCGTCTGCGTCTGCGGCTGCGCGTTCGTGAACGGGCCCGGCTGCACGACGGTGTTCTGCGTCGCGATCGTGATCGAGAGGTTGCCGTGCGCGATCGCGCAGGCCGCCAGCGTGATGTCGCCGCCCATGACCACGGTGCCGGTCCGCTCGTTGACGACGACCTTCGCCAGCGAGTCGGCGTTGACGCTGAGCTCGCCGGCGTCCGCCAGAAAGTCGACGGGATCGCCGGCGTAGCGCGCCGGCAGGTTCACGCGGATCGTCTCGGCGTCGTTCGCGCGCGCGGTCCCGGCGCCGAAGCGCACGTTCAGCACCTGCGCGACGCGCGCGGCGGTCTTGAAGTCCGGCGAGGTCAGCACGTACGAAAAGCCGGCCTGGTCCTGCTGGATGTTGGTGATCATGTCGCGCGCGAGGACGGCGCCCTGCGGGACGCGCCCGGCGGTGACGTGGTTCTTCTGCACCGAGTTCAAACCGGATTGGTCGGCCGCGTAGAAGCCGCCGACCGAGATCGGTCCCTGCGCGGTCGCGTAGACGAGGTTGTTCGCGGCGCGCAGCTCGGTGAGCACCAGCGTCCCGCCCTGCAGGCTCGTCGCGTCGCCCATCGAGGAGACGGTGACGTCGACGGTGTCGCCGGAGTGCGCGAAGGCGGGGAGCGAGGCGGTGACGATCACCGCCGCGACGTTGCGCGTGCGCACGTCCTGCGAGCTCGTCGAAAGGCCGAACGAGCTCAGCACGTTCTGAATCGTCTTCGAGGTGAACAGCACCGACGTCGAATCGCCGGTCTGCGCCAGCCCGGTGACGATCCCGTAGCCGACCAGCTGGTTCGCCGTCACGCCCTGCACGCGCGAGACGTCCTTGAGCCGCACCGGCTGCGCGGTCGCGGGCGCCGCGGCGAAGCCGCTCGCGACGAGCGCGCCGAGGAGAACCGCCGAGACAAGTTTCTTCATCATCATTCTTTTCATCATCGCAGCGCGTCAGAACAAAAAGTCCAACAACTTCTGGATCAAGCCTTTGTGCTTCTCTTGGAAGTTGCCGTCGAAGGTCGCGGTGACGCTCGCGACGCGCGTCGACAGGACGGCGTCGGTGCTGTCGATGTCCTCGGGGCGCACCAGGCCGGTGATGTGCAGCGTCTGCTTCTGGCCGTTGACGATCAGCGCTTGGTCGCCGGCGATCCGCAGCGCGCCCGAGGGCAGCACGTCGGTGACCTGGGCCTCCATCGTGCTCACGAACGTGTTCTGCCCGCTCTGCGTCTTGCTCGACTGCGTCTGCCGCCCGCCGCCCAGTCCCAGACCGAAGCGCAGCAGCGAGACGTTCGCGAGCCCGCTCCCCGGATTCAGGCCGAGGTTGTAGCTGTTGTTGACGCTGGTGACGTCGGAGCTGGTGCTGTTGACCGCGAAGTTGAAGATCACTTGCAGCAGGTCGCCGACTTGCGCCGCCTTGTGGTCCGCGCCGAGCCGCAGCGGATGTCCCGGTCCGGCCGGCGGCGGCGCTGCCTGGTAGAGCGTGTCGGCCGCGGCTGGCGCGCACAGCGCGGCGACCAGCGCGAGTGCAAACAGGGAGCGCCGAAGTTGCACGGCGTGCTGTCTCATCATTGCGGTGATACTCCGGGCAGGTTCAGCTCGACGCGGTTCTTTCCGGTGACGACCGCGGCGATCGCTTTTTGGGTCTGCGGGTTGAACACGGTGACGGTGTCGCCGATCGCGCCGCCGGTGCGGGCCACGACGTCGGCGGTGAGCGCGACGTTGCCGTCGCGAATGATGAGGATCGCCGCCTGGCCGGGCTTCACGACGGTGTCGGGGACGGTCTGCTCGACGTAGAGCGGCGCGCCTTTCACCGTCGCGCTGCTGAGCTTGCGCCCGACCAGCGCCTCGAGCCCCACCGCCGGACGGCCGTTCGAGGCGACGCGCGCGAGCGCGAGGTCGTCTTGCGCGAGCACCGCGCCCGGCGCGAGATCGCGCGCCGCGACCGCGGTGCGCACGTACGTGGTGATGCGGTAGCCGGCGACGACGGTACGGGTCAGCTTGCCGTCGATGCGGATCGCGATGGGAACACCGACGTACGCCGAGGAGACGAACGGCGTTCCGGCCGGCGCGATCTGCACCGCGCCGAGCGGAAGATTCTGATCGGCGACGGCATACGCCGGCGCGATCGAGCGGTCGGGGCCGCTGACGAGCGCCTGCGCGATCTTGTCCGCGACCGCCGCGACGCGCGTTCCGGCCACGACCTGCGTCTCCGCCGCAGCGGACGCGGGCGCGCCGGCCTGCGCGCAGAGCGCGCACACCAGCGTGCCGACCGTCGTGAGGAGCGCGAGCGCGCGGCGCGCGAGCATCAGCCTTGCTTCATCTGCACGGCGGTCGCGAGCATCTGGTCCGCGGTGCTGATCGCCTTCGAGTTCGCCTCGTACGCGCGCTGCGCGGTGATCAGGTTGACCATCTCGTTTACGACCGCGACGTTACTCTGCTCGAGGTAGCCGGCCTGCAGCGTGCCGGTTCCGTTGAGGCCGGGCTGCGAGAGTGTCGGCGCGCCCGACGCGCCGGTCTGCACGAACAGGTTCTGCCCCTTCGGCGAGAGGCCGGCGGGGTTCGTGAAGCGCACCAGCTGAATCTGGCCGATCTGCTGCGGCTGCTGCTGGCCGGGGATCAGCGCCGTGACGACGCCGTCCGCGCCGACCTGCACCGCCGTCGCGTTCGCCGGAACGGTGATCTGCGGTGAGAGGAAATAGCCGTCGGCGGTGACGATCGAGCCGTTCGCGTCCCGCTTGAACGAGCCGTCCCGCGTGTACGCCGCGGTGCCGTCCGGCTGCGTGACCTGAAAGAAGCCGTCGCCTTCGATCGCGAGGTCGAGCGGGTTGCTGGTCTGCTGCAGCACGCCTTGCGTGAACGTCTTTTCCGAGGCGCCGACCTTCACGCCGAGGCCGACGTCCTGGCCGACGGGGACGACGGAGGGGCCGACCGGCGTGCCGGGCGCGCGCAAGTTCTGATAGATCAGATCCTGGAAGTGCGCCATGTTCCCGCGGAAGCCGGTGGTGTTGACGTTCGCGAGGTTGTTGGAGATCGTGTCGATGTTGTACTGTTGCGCGATCATCCCGGTCGCGGCGGTGTACAGCGCTCTCATCATGGTCGGGGTCGCTCCTATGCGTTGCTGCGGCCGACGGTCTGAACCGCCTGGCCGACCGCGGCGTCTTGGGTCTGAATCGATTTTTGGTTGGCGTCGAACCAGCGCTGCGCGGCGATCAGATCGACCATCGAGCGGACGACGTCGGCGTTGCTCTTCTCGAGCGAGCCTTGTATCGCGGTGGTGTTGGCGGCGATGCGCGGTGCGGCCGCGCCGGTGTCGGCGAAGCGGTTCGAACCTTCCGGGCGCAGCGCGCCCAGGTTGCCGAACTCGACCAGCCGCAGCCGGTCGTAGCCGCGGCCGTCGACGCTGATCGTGCCGTCGCGCGCGATCTCGACCTTGCCGCTCTGCGGCAGCACGATCGGCGCGCCGTTGGCGCCCAGCACGCGATCGCCGTTCTGCGCGGTGAGAAAGCCGTTCTGGTCGCGCACGAACGCGCCGTCGCGGCTGTAGCGCAGCGCGCCGTTGCCGTCGCGGATCGCGAAGAAGCCGGGCCCGGAGAGCGCGACGTCGAGGTCGTTGCCGGTGGTCGCGATGAGGCCTTGCTCGTAGTCGGCCGGCGTGTCGTAGACCTGCGCGCCGCTGCCGAGCGCGCCGATCGGCACCTGCGCGGGGACCCCGTCGACGCGCGCGCCGCCCGTCTTTCCCGGATCGGTTTGGAAGCGGTAGAGCTCGTGCTTCGGCTGCGCCTGCACTTGCAGCAGCGTGCGCTTGAACCCGATCGTGTTTACGTTCGCGAGGTTGTTCGCGATCGTGTCGACCATCGATTGCGCGACGAGCGCTCCGGACGCCGCCGTGTACATGCCACGGACCAAAGTGAAAAACCCTCCGCACGGACTTCCGCCTCCGGAGTACCGGGAGCGGCGAACGCGGATCCGTCCATCGTTCGGGATCCGCAGCGGCCCCAACCGTGCGAGGGTTGTCCGGCCGCTTCCCTCAGTTGATCGGCGCCGTAGCGAAAGACTTTAGGCGCCACCGTGGAAGGCATGACCCGCGTCGTACGCGGGTCATGCCGAGATTCGCGCGCGATAGCGCCGCGAATCCTAGCCGGCGGTGCGGGTCGCGCGGAGGCGGGCGCCGATGTCGATGAGGCGCTCCGCGACCGCGGCGGCGTCCCAGGGGCGGTCGACCGGATCGCGCGCGAGCAGCGCGTGGATCAGCGCGGTCAGTTCGGAGTCGGCGGCGGGGACGAGGTCGCGCAGAGCGGGCGGGTCTTCCTCGAAGCGGCGCAGCGCGACGTCGAACGCGTTGTCGCCCGAAAACGGCGGCTGGCCCGTCAGCGCGTGGTACAGGACGGCGCCGAGCGAGTAGAGATCGGCCGCCGAGCTCGCCGTGCCGTGGCGCGCCTGTTCCGGCGCGACGTAGAACGGCGTGCCGACCAGCACGCCGGGCGCGGTGATCGCCGGGTCGTCGTCCTCGAGGTCGCGCGCGAGGCCGAAGTCCATCAGGTGCGGGATCCCCTGCCCGTCGACGATGACGTTCGCCGGCTTCACGTCGCGGTGCATGATCCCGAGCGCGTGCGCGGCGGCGAGCGCGCGCGCGATTCCCGCGCCGACGATCGCGACGCGCTCGGACGAGAGCGGTGCTTCCTCCGCGATGATCTCCTGGAGCGAGCGCCCTTCGACGTAGTCCATGACGATGAAGGGGCGGCCGTCCTCCGTTTCGCCGATGTCGTGCACCGAGACGACGTTCGGGTGCGCGATCTTCGCCTCGGCGCGCGCCTCGCGCTCGAAGCGCTCGTGGATCACGCCGGTCACGTCGCGCCGCCGCTGCAACAGCTTGATCGCGACGGTGCGGTCGAGCACGGTGTCGTGCGCGGCGAAGACGGTCGCCATCCCGCCGTGGCCCGCCACGTGGTCGAGGCGATACCGGCCACCGAGCAAGCCCTCCGTCCCCATCGCGAGGTCTTTACCCGCCGACAAACGACAAGCCTCGCGCCCCGCGGGCCCGTTACCGTCTTGCCGGAGCCGGTGATCCAGCATGGCTGACCCGCGTCGTACGCGGGTCATGCCCGGCTTCGCGCGCGAAGCGCCGCGAAGCCTAGACTTGCATCCGCGAGATTTCTTGGTAGGCGGAGAGCAGCTTCGAGCGCATCGCGAGCGTGAAGTTCAGCGCGAGATTCGCCTCTTCGACCGAGGTGACGACCTTCTGCAGGTCGTTCGTCTTGCCGTCGGCGAGATCGCGTGTCGCCTGGTCGGAGGCGTTGATCTTGTCGTTCACGCCGTCGAGCATCGACTTGACGGTGTCCTTGAACGAGGGGCCTTGCGTCTCGCCGGCGTTTCCGGGTATCGGACCGACGGTGGGTGCCTCCGCACCGGACGCGGAGCCGATGTCCGGGACGAACGTGCCGGGGATGATCTTCGAGATCGCGCTTCCGTAATCCATCAGGCTTTCAGAATCTCCAGCGTCGAGTTGCCCATCGCGCGGGCTTCCTGGATCGCGGTGACGTTCGCTTCGTACGCGCGCGAGGCGGCCATCATGTCGACCATTTCCTTCACGACGTCGACGTTCGGCATGTGGACGTAGCCGTTCGCGTCGGCGTCGGGATGGGTCGGATCGTAGACGAGCCGGTCTGGACTCTGGTCCTGAACGACGCCGACGACCTCGACGCCGGCGCGCGAGCGGGCCGGGTCGTTCGCGTCGTCGAGTGCGTTCGCCGAGTCCGAGGTGGGCTCGTTCTTCTGCGCGTACACGACGAGCTGCCGCTTGAACGGGCCGCCTTCGGCGGTGCGCGTCGTGTTGACGTTGGCGATGTTGTTGGCGATCGTGTCCATCGCGAGCCGCTCGGCCGACAGCCCGGTCGCGCTCACCTCGATCGACGTGTAGAAACCCACTAGATTTGTCCTCTGCTGACCGTCGCTACGGGGTCGTCTCGATCGCCTGGCGCAGGCGCGAGTACTGGTTCTGCAAGAGCTGACCCATCGTTTGCGCGTAGGCCGAGTTGAGCGAGAGCTTCGCCATCTCTTGGTCGACGTCGACGTTGGAGCCGTCGATGCGCATCTGCTGGTCGGTGTCGACCGTCGTCGTGACCGAGAACGGCTCCGGCTCCTGCGCGCCGCCGACCGGGATGTGCCGCTCGTCGGTTGTGACCATCGCGAGCTGCTCGGGATCCGGGTCGCTCGCCTCGGCCGCCGCCAGCGCTTCTTTGAAGGAGACGTCGGAACGCCGGAAGTTCGGCGTGTTGACGTTGGCGATGTTGTTCGCGATGACCGAATGCGCGGACCCCGCGCCGTCCAACGCGTTCTTGAGCATGCCGACGGTCTGGCCGAACGAGATATCGCCCATCACCACACCAATCGGCCGCCGAGCCCTCGGGCCTTAGCCGCACCCGCAACGGAAGCGGCCCCGGACGAAGCGTCCGAGGCCTGCTGTCCGCTGACTAAGCGGAGGTGACCTGATTGTATCCGGGTGACTAGGCCGGGTCAAGAACCGCCGCTTATGGGCACGCGCCCGGAGGGACTCGAACCCTCATCCTCCACTTAGTCAGAATGGTGCTTTATCCGCTTAAGCTGCGGGCGCTCGCCGGAGACGTAGGCCGGCATCAACGTGAATCACTCGTTGCGGCGCCGAGACTAGACCCAATTTGTCCGAAAGGTCCGTCGATCTCGTAGCCCAGGAATTCGAGCCGTTCAACCCCGAACGCTCGCCTTACCGGGTGGTGCGAACTGCTTCTCATCGAGGAGGTACGATGCCCGTTCCCCGCTTGACCCTGGGTACCGCGGCGGCTCTCGCGCTCGGTGCGACGCTGGCCGCCGCCTCGGCCGCATCGGAGACGCCCGCGCAGAAGATCGCGCGCGCTCTTTCGGCCGGACCGGCGTCGATCACCGCCCATGCGACGGTCGCCGACATGGACGCGAAAGGCAACATGACCGTGCTCCGCAAGGGCACGAACGAATGGACCTGCGTGCCGGGTCACGTCGGTGTCGTCGGCGACGACCCGTTCTGTGCCGACGCGGCGTCGATGCAATGGGGTGACGACTGGTTCCACCACAAGCCGAAGCCGACGAACACCAAGCCCGGGATCATGTACATGTTCGCCGGCGGAACCGACTGGAGCGCCAGCGATCCCTTCGCAACGAAAGGCACGCCGATCAAAGAGCCGCCGCACTGGATGATCATGTATCCGGTCGACAAGTCGTCCGGGCTGCCGACGACCCCGCGCAATACTGGAACGTGGATCATGTACGCGGGCACGCCCTATGCGCATCTCATGATCAACGGCAAGCAGTAATCTCGACGCAAACTCGTCGCACAAACGGAGCAGCCCCGGATACAATTCCGGGGCTGCTTTCCGCTGACGAAGCGGGAGATGGCTCGATTCTATCCGGATGACGAATCCCGGTCAAGCCCCGCCCGTACGTCGGCACGCGCCCGGAGGGATTCGAACCCTCATCCCCCACTTCGTCAAAATGGTGCTCTGTCCAATTGAGCTACGGACGCGTCCCGATCCCATAGCGTAGCCTTCAAGCGAACACATGCGAAGTGGTCGTCCGACAACGCTACTTTGGCCGAAAAGGACGTCTCGCGTGGAAGGCCACGGCTTCGACAAAACGCAAGCGCTCGTTAAGAGATACGAGGATGCTGAAACGAGCTCACTCCAATGGCAGCGATCGTGACGAAGACGGCCAAAGCAGTCAAAAGCGAAAGGACACGCTGGTCCGCACGCTCCGTAAAACATACGGAGACGATTTCCTTTCGGACTTTCACAGCGACGCGACTCTGCGCACGGTCTTAAAGAAAACTGGCGCAGATTCGCTCAGCGACTTGCTCCGAGGCCGGCGCGCGGGGAAGCGCGTATGCTAAACTTCTTGCACCCATCGGAGAAGCTCGTGGGCTGGAATTCTTTCCCGTACTCCTTCGGCTCGCAACAGATATCTGCAGATTTCCTTCGACGTCATTGCCGGATAGGTTTCCTTCAGTCCCGTGACAATGACCTTCGTATATGCTTTACTCGGCGCTCCTATCTTCAAGTCGCTGGAGGGTGTCGTAAACGTGATCACAGGCCATCCGTCTACGGTGTCGACGTTCAGCAGAAGACCATAGAGGCGATCCCCCGGGAGCACGAAGCTTTCGGTTTTTCGCAACTCGTCGAACGGAGGAACGAAACGTTTCCCGTTCACTTCCATGCCGTTCTCTTGACGAACGATGTCGTTGAATTGATCGTCTGAGATAAGATACATCCGGCCGTACGTCACGGATAGAGTTCCCGGGCGAATAAATGCGGGTGCACCGCCCCAGGATTTCGAGAACCACGCAAAGTAAAGGTCAAAATCGAGCAATATCGGTCTTGAATCCGAGGGCTGCGTCTTGTCGATGCAGCCGGGGTTGCGATGAGTAGCGCCGGGAGGGGTACCGCCGCTGATATAACACGTGAAGCGCTGCCGATTGAGGTTCGATCCGTAGCTGGCGTACCAGACTTTGTTGCTCATAGTCGACCCCCGTGCGAAGCAGGCAGGCTGCCGCATGCACTACGGGTTATCGAACGTGATGTTCAGTGCCCTCGGCATTCCGCGGCGGGCACGCGACAGACCGGATACGGAAGACTATACCGCCGCCGCCTTTCCGTGTCCATCACGAACCGGCTCAGTGAAGCGTCACCGAGCGAAGACTATCGCGCGAACTGGGCTGCGTGGAGGTTGGCGTAGGGGCCCCCGGCGGCGATGAGGTCTTCGTGGGTGCCGGTTTCGCGGACGCGGCCGCCTTCGATGTAGAGGATCTTCGTGGCGCGGCGGATCGTCGAGAGGCGGTGCGCGATGATCAGCGTCGTGCGGCCCGGCAAGAGGCGGTCCAGGGCATCTTCGATGAGGGCTTCGGAGTGGGAGTCGAGGGCGCTGGTCGCTTCGTCGAGGATCAGGATGCGGGGGTCGCGCAGGATCGCGCGGGCGATCGCGACGCGCTGGCGCTGGCCGCCCGAGAGGCGGATCCCGCGCTCCCCGACGATCGTCTGGTAGCCGTCGGGAAGGCGCTGGACGAACTCGTCGGCGTTTGCTTCTTTCGCGGCGGCGACGATCTCGGCGTCGCTCGCGCTGAGGCGGCCGTAGCGGATGTTGTCGGCGATCGTGCCGTTGAAGAGCTGCGTCTCCTGCGGCACGATCGCGATCGCGTCGCGCAGGTCGCTCAGCCGCACGCGCGCGATGTCGACGCGGTCGACGGTGATGCGGCCGGCCTGCGGCTCGTAGAAACGCGGCACCAGGTTGACGATCGTACTCTTTCCGGCGCCCGACGGCCCGACCAGCGCGACGACCTCGCCGTGCAGCATCTCGGCCGAGAAGTTTTGCAGCACCGGACGCTCGTCGTCGTAGGCGAAGGTCACCTTCTCGAACCGGACGTCGCCGACGATCGCCGGGAGCGGGATCGCGTCCGGCGGATCGTCGCGCTCGACCGGCAGGTCGAGGATCTCGAAGACTCTGCCGGCGCCGACGAACGCGCGGCCGAAGTCGGCGAAGAAGATCGAGAAGCGGTTCATCGGGTTGATCAGCAAGCTGGTCGCGGTCCAGAACTCGAACGCCTGCGCCGGCGTCAGCCGCCCGACCGAAACCTCGCGCGCGGTGAACGCGATCACCGCGCAGATCGCCAGCATCACGACAAACGCCAAGACCGGCGCCTGGGTCTGGTTGAACTGCGTGACCTTCATGTACGCGTCGAAGTAGCGCTCGTTCGCGGTCGCGAAGCGATTGCGCTCGAAGTCCTCGCGGCGAAACGCCTTGACGATCCGCTCGTTGTTGAGCACCTCGGTCAAGTTGCTCGAAAGGTCGGCGACGCGCGCTTGCGAGCGTTTCGTTCCGGCGACGATCAGCGCGTTGAACTTGCCGACGATCCACGCGATCAGCGGCGCCGCGACGAATAGGACCACCGCTAGAAACCAATCCAGCGAGACCATGTAGATCAGCGCGCCGATGAAGGTCACCGTGACTTGGACGAACTGGGGGAGCGAGATCGAGATCGCGTCGGTCATCAAGCCCAAGTCCGCGCTCATCCGCGCTTGTAGCTCGCCCGGGCGCCAGCGGTCGAACTCGCGCAGCGGCATCCGCGCGATGCGGTCGAACATCCGCAGGCGGAACGCTTGCACCATCTTCTGGCCGCTGAAGGCGGTCAGGTACGCTTGCCCGTACGCCGCGGCGTTCCCGACGATCTGCGAGACGACGATCAGCCCGACGATGAGGACCAAGACGTTCCAGTTCGGGTGCGGGACGAGCACGTCGGCGCGCAGATAGCCGGCCACCTTGGCGAGCGTCAGCGGCGCTACGCCGGCCAGGACGCCGAGCAGCGTTCCGGCGATCAGCCGCGGGTAGAACGGGCGCGCCTCGCGCAACAGCCGCCGGAAGGTGGGGCTCACCGCGAAACCTTCGCCGCCGCTCGCCGGTACCTTGGGTGCGAGTTCACCGACCGTGAGGTGTGCATCTCAACCGTGGATTGCTTCTTTCACAACGCCGTTCCGTCCGTCGCCCCGTGCCGGGTCTGCAGAAAACCGATCTGCGCATCCTGCCGCAACCAGAACGGCGATTGCCCCAGCTGCGTTCTTGCCGCCCGCATCGACGCGGCGCGCCAAACCGGCGCGATCAACGGCGGCGTCGGGCCGTCGTCCGGCTCGTACCAAGAGCCCGCCGGCGGAGCGGCCTACTCGGCGCCGCCGCCCGAGCCGCCTCCTCCGCCGCCGCGCGTGCAGCGTTCGGCCGCGGTCGCTTGCCGGCCCGAGACGCGCGCGCTCGTCGCGCTGAGCTATCCGTTCTGGCCGCTCGCGCTGCTGGCGCTCCTCGACTCGAAGGGTTCGTACTTCGCGCGGCGTCAGGCCTGGCAGGCTCTTGGCTTCAACGGCGGCTTGTTCGGCTTCTCGGCGTTCCTGACGGCGGCCGCGGCGATTCCGATCCTAGGCTTCAGCGTGTGGCCGCTGCTCACGTTCATCTTCCCGATCTGGGTCGTGGCGAGCGTGATCTACGCGGTCAAGGTGTGGAACGGCGACGACGTCAACGTCCCGATCGTCAGCGACTGGGTTGACGCGCGCCTTCCCGCTCCGCAAGCGCAGACGTAACCCAGGCTTCGACTTCGTCCGCTTCGCGCGGGATCGCCGCCGAGAGCACGTCGACGCCGCGCTCGGTGATCAGCACGTCGTCCTCGATGCGCAGGCCGATCCCGCGGTAGCGGGCCGGCACGGTGAGATCGTCGAGCTGGAAGTAGAGTCCCGGCTCGACGGTCAGCACCATCCCCGTTCGCAAAGCGCCGAGCTTGTACGCTTCGGCGCGCGCGGCGGCGCAGTCGTGCACGTCGAGACCCAGCATGTGGCTGACGTTGTGCAGCGAGTAGCGCTTGTAGAACTGGTTCTCCTCGCGCAGCGCTTCCGCCGCCGACGAGAGGATGCCGAGCTGTTCCAAGCCGGCCGCCAGCACGCGCATCGCGGCGCGGTTCGGCGCGAGAAAGTCGTTGCCCGGCTTGCACTCGGCGAGCGCGGCCTTCTGCGCGGCGAGCACGAGGTCGTAGATCGCGCGCTGTTCGGGCGTGAAGCGGCCGCTGATCGGGATCGTGCGGGTGACGTCGGCGGTGTAGAGCGACTCCGTCTCGACGCCGGCGTCGAGCAGCAGCAATTCGTTCTCGCCGATGCGGCGGTCGTTGCGCGTCCAGTGCAGCGTGGTCGCGTTCGGGCCGCTGGCGGCGATCGTGCCGTAGCCGGTGTCGTTGCCGTCGACGCGCGCGCGCAAGTTGAAGACGCCCTCGATGGTGCGCTCCGTTTGCGCCTCGGGGAGCGCGCGCACGACGTCGTCGAACCCGCGGTGCGTCGCCTCGATGGCACGCCGCAGCTCCCGCACTTCGAGCTCGTCCTTGATCAGCCGCATCTCCGACAAGTGCGCGGCGAGCTCCGTGTCGCGCTCGGCCTGCGGCGGAATCGACGCGTCGAGCGCGGGATCGATGCCGCGCAGCACCCGATACGGCGCGCGAGAGATTGCGCCCGCCAGATCGGCGGCCAGTTCGGCGAGCGGCTTGGCCGGGATGCCGTAGCGCTGCGCCGTCTGCGCCAGGCCTAAGCGCGGGCCGACCCACAGCTCGCCCTTCATGCGGTCGGTGAAGAACGTCGCGTCGGACTTCCCCGGGTTCGGCTCGGCGTAGAGCGTCGCGGCGTGGCCGTCGGGCTGCGGCGCCAGCACCAGCACGTTGTCCGGCTCGGTGTTGCCGCTCAGGTAATAGAAATTCGTCCCCGGCCGAAAGCGGTACGGCGTGTCGTTGGCGCGGATCTTCTCGTGCCCGGTCGGGACGATGAGCGTCTCGCCGGGGAACGCGCGCGAGAGCGCCGCGCGCCGCGCCGCGAAGCGCTCGGCACCGTCCACCGGGCTCGCCGGGGTCGCGGGCGCCGTCGCCCAGCCGGTCATCATGAAGCGCAGCAGGTTGTCGGGGTTGCCGGTGTCGTGCGACACGGTGGGCTTGTCGGCCATGGCCGGAACGATTCGCCTAGCGCGCGGAGGCGCCTCGGCGGCCGGCGGCACTGTGCGCCCGTTCCATCAAACGCTCGGCACACCTAGGAACCAGGTTGAACGAGGCGAACAGACGGCTCCCGGGAGCAGCTGGCCACGATGGGCCGGTACACGTCACCCGGTCGGGTCATGCGGATGGGGTCAAGCGTGAACAAGAATGTCGTTTTAATCAACGTCGATCATCGCTGGAAGGAACTGGCGCGCAAAGACGCGCTGGCGGGCAACCCGCCCCGCGACGCGGCCCTGCCGGACCCGCGCCAGGAGGAGATCAGGCGATTCTTCGACGCGATCTTCTCCCAGAAACGAACGCCGATGCTCGACGAGGCCGATGCCATCGCCGAGCGCTTGAACAAGACGCGATCGGCGCTGGCCGAGACAAAGCAAAAGATCGCGGCTCGCGAGCCGGTCGGTCAGCTCGAACAAACGCTGCACGCGGATCTTGAGTCCGCCAAGCCGGAAACGGTCCGGCGCCTCAAGCAGAAGCTCGAGGCGTATTCGCACCTACGGATCTTCCAAGAGGACCACGGGTTGACGCTGCCGGCGGAACGCCGGAAAAAACCTATCGAAGCCGTCGCCCAGATCAGCATCACGCTGGTCTTCGAGACCTTTATGAATGCTTGGTTCTATTCCGCCGGGGTCGGGCTGGTCGCGGGAGCGGTGGTGGCGTTCATCTTCTCGCTGGTCGTCGCGCTCCTCGGCTTCGTCACGGGCTACGCAGGTCGATACATCAACGCGAAAGGCGTGCTCCAGCGTGCCGCCGGATGGCTGGTGTTCGTCGGCGGGACCGCCGTGGCCGTGTACTTGTCTTCAGTCACCGCCACGTACCGATCGCTGGTCGAATTCATGCGCCTGGAGCTCCTGCGCAACCCCGACGCGAACGTCGACCTTTACACGCAGTCGGCACGCCTGTTTGCGACCGCGCTCGACGACGGGCGCCAAATTTTCTGGCTGCACATCCCGTTCCACGAGCTGAACTCGACGCTGCTCTTCGCTTTGGCACTAATCGCCTTCCTGAACGCAACGGTCGCCGGCTACCGTTTCGAAGATCCCGTCCCCGGCTACTCCAAAGTCTCGGAGCGGCACGACGAAGCCGAGGCCGCGCGCCAGGCGGCCGAGAACAAGCTGCGGCGCGACCTTCGAGCGGCCGCAGAGCGCATGAAAGCGGAGCGCAAGCATCTCGTCGACGAAGTGAACGGCGCCGGAAAAGTCCACGGCGACGTGAGGATCAAGTTCGAGCGCTGCACGCACAAACTTGCGGAGCTCGCCGAAAAGGTGGGTAACGAATACAAGCACTGCGTCAGCGAGTTTCGAGCCGAGAACACGCGAATTCGCGCGATCCCGGCTCCGGCGTACTACGCGGACCCGATCGACGAAGCCGGGCTGGAGACGAACCCCCTCGTCTTCGATCATATCCGAACGAGTCTGGACGCGCTGGAGTACTCGCATGCGGAGCTGGAACCGGAGATCGCCACGCTGAACGCAGAAATCGCCGAGCTGTCCGATCTGCGCGCTCAGCTGGAAAAGTCGATTACCGAGGTCATCACGAACTGGAACGGCGAGGCGATCAAGGAGTACGAGAAAGACCACGGCAGTTATCACGGACCACGGTCGATCACCTACGACGGTGTCGCACCGTCGAGCGGTCCGGCCACGGAAGTGACCAGCACCACGCGCACGTAGCGGACGATGGAGCTCTCCGCTTCTCCCAAGACGATTCTCATGGTCACGATCCCGCTTCTCGTAATCCTGGGGGTCGTGGTGTTGGTGAAGGCGCTATGGCCGGAAACGAACTGCCACGGCACTCCACCGCAACAGGTCGACATCGTTTTCGACAAGACCAAACCGTACTCGCCGACACAGGCCCATTCGATCGATCGGACGCTCGTCGAGATTCTGACCGCCGCCGCTGACAATGCCGAGATCAACATGTACTACATCACCAGCAATCCGGAGCGTCCCGATCTGGTGCTCAACGTCTGCAAGCCGCCGACGCGGGGCAATGCGCTGTTCACCGATCCGGCCGTGCAACAGCATCAGTTTCGCCTGACGGTCGTGAAGCAGGCGAAACACTTCGTGAGCGTGCACTACCAGCGCGTCGGGCCTGCGCCGATCGTCGAGTCGCTCGCGACGATCGCTCGCCAGCGGATCATCACCTCGAAGCTCGAACAGCACGTCAACGTGGAGTTCGACATCTACAGCGACATGGTGCAAGACTCGCAGGGGAAGTCTCTGAGCCGCGATCCGGGTTCGTGCAGCCCGGGAAACGCGGCGACCGCACAATTTCGCGACACGTACGGCGACGTGACCCAGTTCTTCCGCGACATCCCGGTGCATGTGTTCGGAATCCACCGCGACGCGGGGCAGTCGCCGCCCTACCCCGGTGAGCGCTGCGTCAGGGCATTCTGGGAGTCGACCTTCCCTCATCTGACCTGGATGACGGTATGAATCGGGCTCTCCAAGTCTTCGCCGGCTGCCTCGTCGTCGCCGTCGCGGGGATCGGCTTCGCGACGCTGTTGTATGTATCGGGCAAAGGCGGGTCGGCCGGTCTCGAAGTCGCCCGCGCGGTCTTGTACTTCACCTTCGGATTGGTCCCGATCGCGGCATATGCAGTCTTCATCGGTCGCCAGCTCCACACGCAATCCGCGCTCGTGAGCGACACGGCCGTCGACGCCGTGTACTACCTCGGCTTCCTCGTCACGCTGGCGACGCTGCTCGCGAGCGTCGTTTCGTACGCGGCGCTGGGAAAGAGCAGCACCGCGTCCGCTAATTTCGCCTTCATCGCCATCTCCTTCGGCGTGAGCCTCTTTGCGACCGGGTCGGCGCTGTTCGCGCGCGTCTGCCTAATCCTGATGCGTGACGGGCAGACACATGCGGATCCGGACCCGCAGCGCAGCTTGAACGACCGGGCGTACGAGCTTGAAGATGCGTGTCGCCGCGTCTCCGCGGTGATGAGCGAGGCCGTCACGTCGTTCGGTGAAAACGTCGAGAAGGCCAACTCCGTGCTCGGCGATCAGCTCTTCGAGACGATTCAGGACACGCGCGCGCGATTGCGCGATGCTACCGATGCCGCATCGCGCGACTTGACGGAATGCCGGCAATCGATGGGGGAAGCGAACGCGGCGCTCTTCAAGCAGATGTCGGACGTCATTGAAGAGGCGCGGAAGAGCCTGCAGGACTTCGTGAGAGCCGCATCGCTGGAGGCTCCGACGAGCGCGCTGTCCGCCGCGATCGCGGATGTGACGATGGCGTTCTCCAAGGTGCGCAAGCAAGTGAATGGGGCGTTTCAATCGTTCGAGACGCTCGAGAGCCGAGGCACTGCTGCGGTCCACAGCGTCGATGCGCTGGACTCGCACCTCCGGCACGCGTCCGAATCCGCCACGGCGATGAGCGATGCGTTCGTTAAAGCGTCCGCACAGGCGGCGGCGCTCGATGCCGAAGCCGTTCGTGACTCTCTTGCGCAGCTACGCGAGAGCATCGAGCGGCTGAACCGCGCGACGGCGGGGGCGGAACAGCGCTACATGACCGTGGCTGATGAAGCGATCGGCTCGATGACCGCCAAAACGCAGGATCTCACGACCGCCACCGAGCTCCTGTCGGGGGCCCTCGTGTCGATGGGCGACGAGGTGGCCGAGACGGCTGGGGCGATGGCCGCGAGAATGGCCGGACGAGTGCGATGATACGGAGCCCGGGCGTCGGCGACCGGATCATCCTGTTCACGCTCGTCGACCTTCTCCTTCAGATCATTTTCTTGGGGCTGTTCCTGTTCGCCGCGCACCGCGCCGGCCAGGGTGACGTAGACGACCGCATTGCGCAGCTGATACGGCAGTACGGCGTCGTGCGCGTTGGAGACTACCTTAACGCTACTTCCGAGCTGGTCGCGATCAAGGATATCGGACGCGTCGCCGTTGTTCCAGGCGGAAAGCCGAAGGTGACTCAGCCGCTCGACGAAGTGACCAAGCTTTTGCAACATCTCGACCGGGAGACATTACCGAGAATAGCCGGGATGAACAACACCGAGCTGAAGCATTTTACGGCGCTGGTCAAGAAACCAGACGTCCGAAGCCTTCTGGCCGAGCTCGCAAAGCTGTCGCCCAAGGATCAAAGGGCATTTGCCGGACTCGGAGGGGCATTCTTCAAAGCGGACCCGGATACGAGAACGAAGATCATCGCTGCCGCGAACGTCAAGCCGCTGTGCTTTGCCAGGCAGAACGCCTATCACATCACCGAAGTGCCGGGCGGCTACGTCGTGCGTCCGCTGATTCCTGACGTCCTCCCGGACGTTGCGCGTGCCGTGCCCGGACACCGAGGCATGGAAAGTTTCCGGCTCGGGGAGGCGGAGTTCGCGCGACTGGGAGAGGTGACCCTGGCCGCTCACCGCAAGTGCACCGTCAACGTGCAGCAGGCCACGACGACGAATAACGAACGGCAGTTCAAAACGATTCAATACTATTTCGGAACTTGGTGACCGGCGAAAGACAGACGATGGACCTCGATCGCATTCGAGCTGCCTGCGAGATCACGCAATCGCACGTCCGAACCATGGCGGCGGCGCGCGCGGCGGTGGCGCGCAAAGCAGCGGGTACGGCGACGACGCACCAAGTTGCGGTCCAAATCAGCACGCATCCCGAGCGTGCGGTTCGCCGTCCGTTCGCGCGTGTGGCCGCTGCCGTCTGCTTCGGCGTCTTGGCTGTCGCCCTCGTCCGGTGATCACTGTCCCGGCCGAAAGCAACACAACAATGTTCAGCGACTTCTTGATCTTGCTGGCAGCGACGATCTTCGTCATCGACTGGACGATGAAGAGACTAATTCCGATGGATTGGGCCGGCCCGATCCTCGGCGGAGTTCTTTTGTCGATCGTCGCGCTGCGGATCGTCGGTTCAACGGCATTTCGCAAAAAGACGGCGATCCCGAAAGTGGCTCTTTCTCTCGGTCTTCTCGCCCTCGGGCTCGGCAGCGGAAACCCAACAATCTCCACGCTAATTGCCGCCTTGATCGTCGCAATCGCGGTTATGATGTTTGGAATCTATTACATGTGCAGCTCGCTGTTCCGAACGCGTTAGAGCTGGCTCACCGGACGAGCGAATCTAGGCTGGCGCCCGGACCTCGCGGGCGTAGCGTTCGAGGAAGGCGCGGGCGACGGTCTCGTGGTCGACGACTGGCTCGGGGTAGGCACCCCCGCCGAAGAGCGGGAGCTGCAGCTGGCGCTGCCGGCGGCCTTCGTTGGGTTCGAGGATCGCGGCGTCCGGGAGGCCGGCGAGCTCCGGGATCCAGCGGCGGACGTAGCGGGCCGCCGGGTCGAAGCGGCGGGCTTGCTTGAGCGGGTTGTAGATGCGCGGGTAGGCGGCCAAGTCGGCGCCGACCCCGGCGATCCACTGCCAGTTGCCGGCGGCGAGCGCAGGGTCGTCCTCGATCAGGTAGTGGTCCCATTCGTCGCGGCCGACCCGCCAGTCGACCCCCAGGTCGAAGCACAAGAACGAGGCCGCGATCGCGCGCACGCGCGGGTGCATCCAGCCGGTCGCGCGCAGCTCGCGGATCCCGGCGTCGATCAGCGGGTAGCCGGTCCGGCCGCTGCGCCACGGATCGAGCGCCGCGTGCGTGCGCGCGAAGTGAAAGGCGCGCATCTTTGGCTGCAGCGGCTCCTCGGCGAGCGACTCGTTGAACCACGCAAGCTGCAGAAAGAAGTCGCGTTGCGCGAGCGCGCGCAGGAACAACTTCAGCGAGGTGCGCTCCTCGACCAGCAGAAACGCGTCCGAGGCGCGCTCGCACGCCGCGCGCACGACCTCGCGCGCCGCCAGCGTGCCGAACGAGAGCGGCGCGGCGAGATGCGAGGTCTCGCCCGAGCCCGGGACGTTGCGCGCGACGCCGTACTGCAGCGCCGGCCCGGCCAGGAACGCCGTCAGCTGCTTGCGCGCGGCCTCTTCGCCGACCGCGTCCGGCGCGCTCGCCTGCGAGCCGAACTCCTCGGGGATGGGGAGCGGTTCGCTGGCGATCTCCAGCGCGGCGAACGCGGCCGTGCCCGCGGCGGCGGTCGGGATCAGCGTCTTCCAGCGCGCGTGGTACGGGACGAAGGCGCGGTAGCCGTCGCCGCGGCTGTGCTCCGCAGCCGACTCTTCGGGCGGGACGGCCGGCGCGTCGTGGACGGGGAGCGCGCGCAGCCCCGCTTCCTCGAGCGTCGACTGCACGTCGCGGTCGCGGCGGATGCTCTTGGCGTCGTAGCCGCAGCTCCAGCCGACGACGCCAGCGCCGACCGCACGGGCCAGCGCACGCAGCACCGGGCCGGGATTGCCGCGGCGCACGATCAGCGCGCTGCCGCGCGCGCGCAGCGCTTCGTCGAGCGCGCGCACCGCGGCGCAGTAGTATGCGGCCCGGCGGGGCGAGCGTCGCAGCCGCGCCGCCGAGACGGGATCGATCACGTGGACCGCGACGACCTCGCCGTGGCGCGCCGCGGCTGCAAGCCCGGCGTGATCGCTCAGGCGCAGGTCCCTCGAAAAAGCGAAAACCGCCCGGGCCACGTCGCGGGCGGCGTTCACGGTTTCGGCCAGGGAGCCCTACAGGCTCTGCACGTAGGCCGCGACGTCCTCGACGTCTTTCTCGTTCAGCGGCGAGGGATACAGCTTGGCCATCGGCGGCTGCGGGTTCTTGATCCAGGCGACCGTCTGCGCGTAGTTTTTGCGGCTCTTCTCGTTCTTGAGGGGCGGCCCGATCCCACCTTCGGTGCCGGTTTGGCCGTGGCACGTCGCGCAGTTTGCGGTGAAGATCGCCTTGCCGTGCGCGGCGTCGCCGGTCGCTGCGGTCATCGCCGAGGTGGCCGAAGACGCGACGGGCGAGGACTGGGTCGTGGTCGTCGTCGTCGTGCTGCTCGACGACTGATCGCTTCCTTTCGAGCACCCGGCGAGGATCGACGCGGCGAGCGCGCCGGCGGCCAGAAATGCGAACGGCTTGGACTGCATGGGCCTCCTCTTCTTCGGCGCTGGGTGTACCCACTTTACGATTCCTTCACGCTGCGACGGGAGATCGATCTCCGGTCTGCGTACGTAGTTGAGCACCGTGAGCCGGGTCTTCATACGTTACGCCTTGCCGCGCGACGCCGACCGGCTCGTCGCGGACGGCGTCGTCGGCGGCCCTACGCCGAGCGGCGAGCCGTGGGCGGGGCGCGTGAAAAAGTGGTTGGACGAGCAGCAGGCGGGGCGCCGGCTCATCCTCGTCGCGGAAGATGCTTCGGGGCTGCTCGGCACCGTGCAGCTCGTCTTCCGCTTTCCGCCAGGCTACGCCGACTCCGAAGCGGCGAACGGGGTGGACGTGGCGATGGTCGAGGCGCTGCGCACGCGCGCCGACGCACCGCACGGCGTCGCGACGCAGTTGATCACCGACGTGCAGAACATCGCGCGCAAACGTGGGGTGAAGACGCTGACGTTTCTGCTGCAGATGGGCGATAACCGGGGGATCGCTCAGGCGAAGTCGTGGGGGTTCGAGGAGTTTCGCATCATGCCGGAAGCCGGCCGGATGTTGGCGTTCTTTCGCAAGTCCATCGAGTAGGTTGTTCGTAGTCGCGGGGGCGCGGTGTGGTGCGGTGACGGGCACGCGCCCTCGCACATCGTGTGCGAGGACGCTCTGTCTTCGCATCGCTTCCGCGCATCCTGCGCACGCTCGCTCACACGGCCCGCCACCGCACCACACCGCGCCCCCGCGACATGGTCGTGATTCGTTTGCGAAAGGGGTGGGCGTTGGCGGGATTGTGGCGTTAGCCGCCGATTTCGCTGAAGGCTCGCATCATCGAGGCGGTTTCGCCGAGGGCTAGGTGGTGGCGCTCGGGCTTGACGTGCATCGAGGCGCGGAAGAGCGAGACGATCGCTTCTTCGCCGCCACCACTGCGCAGCGGCGTGCGCAGGTCGATCAGGTTGTCGCCGAAGAGGCAGAGCTTTAAGCGGCCGTCGGCGGAGAGGCGCACGCGGTTGCAGCGCTCGCAGTAATCGTGCGCGAGCGGGGAGATGACGCCGACGGTGCCGGGAGCACCCTCGTATGCGAACGTGCGCGCGGGGCCGTTGCCGTGCGGGTTCGGAACCGGGGTGAGCTCGCCGAGCGCGGAGAGGCGTTCGAGGACTTCGTCGGACGAGATCCAGGCGTCGCGCTGCAGCTCGACGTTTTCGGTGACCGGCATGACCTCGATGAAACGAATGTGGACCGCGCGGTCGCGCGTCATCTGCGCGAAGGCTTCGAGCTCATCGTCGTTCGTGCCGCGCATCAGTACGCAGTTCAGCTTGACCGGGGTCAGGCCGGCGGCGATGGCAGCGTCGATGCCGGCGAGAACTTTGCCTAGGCCCGGACGGCGGGCGATCGCGGTGAAGCGGTCCTCTTGAAGGGTGTCGAGCGAGACGTTCACGCGGCGCAGGCCGGCGGCAGCCAGCGCGGGGGCCTGCTGCTCCAGGAGCAAACCGTTCGTCGAGAGCGCGATGTCGTCGATGCCGGGGATCGCCGCGATCATCCCGACCAGCTGGTGCAGGTCGCGGCGGATCAGCGGCTCGCCGCCGGTCAGGCGGATGCTCCGCACGCCGATGCTCGCGGCGGCGCGGACGATCGCCGTGATCTCCTCGTAGGTGAGGATGTCCGGCTTCGGGATCCAGGGGAGACCGGCTTCCGGCATGCAGTAGACGCAGCGCAGGTTGCAGCGGTCGGTCACCGAGACGCGCAGGTAGGTGATCGGCCGCCGGAAAGCGTCGACGAGGGGTTCGGCTACCTGCTCGATCAGGTCGATCACAGCCGTAGTCTTCGCGGTCGGCAGGGGGTATACCCGGGTCTTGCCTACCGCGTCAGGCGCGCGGGAGCGCGCCACCTCCATACACGACGCGCGCGCAGCCGCGGCGCGGTCGAACTGCCGAAATCAAGGCAGCACCCGTCAGCTTTCGGTGAAGACTTTCTCGTCAATCGGGACGTTCAGCTTGTAGTTCGCGAACTTCGAGCTGATGTCGGCGTTGTAGTGCGGGATATCGACCTTGCCGGTCTGCTGCTTGACGACGTAGTTGCCGGCGATCTGGTCGTACGTGTTCATGAACTTGATCGTCCCGCCGCCTTCGCTCTCCTTGTAGACGTACGTCATCTCGCTCACCGTGGCGGTCTTGTCGTCGACCTTCACGTCGACGTGGTCGATGCGGCCGTTCTTCTTGCGCACGAGCTTGAACGTCGCGTTCGTGCCGTCGTCGCCGGTCTTCGTCACCTCGTACAGCTTCGGCCAGTCGGACGGCGGCTCCATCTGGCCGACGACCTTCTTCAACTGCCCCGCGAGCGCCGGCACCGACTGGAACTGCACCGCGTTCTTGTCGGGCCGCTTGAAATACGCTTTGCCTTCCAGCGTCGGGCTCAGGTACGGGAACGTATGGAGCTGGATCGCGACGGTGACGTCGGCTTGGTAGGAGTTGAGGCCGCTGTTCACGTGCTGCATCCGCGTGTACAGATCTTCCTGCGCCGACGCCGGGAGCGAGGGGGCGATCAGCGCGGCGAACGCGGTGGCGGCGAGGAACGAAAACGAGCGGCGGATCATAAGCGTCATAATCTCACCTCCTTGAACGCCGTCGCGGGTCGGCTCGGTTCCAAGGCTGCCGCCACCTCGTCCCGGACCGCAGGGTCGCGCTCGGTTTCGGCGACCGCACGCAACGCGGCGAACGCTTGCGGCGAACCGATTCGACCGAGCGCCCAGGCGGCATGGCTGCGGACGAGCGCGCTCGGATCGTCGCGGAGCGCGCCGGCCAGTGCGGGCACGTCGGCACGGTCGAGGCCGTTGCCGAGCGCGACGGCGGCGTTCCGGCGCAAGACGGCGGCACCGCGCCAGCCCATCGCGGTGGCGCGCAGCCGCTTGAACGCCGAGCCGCGCAGGCGAAGGAGACCGTGCAGATCGGGCTCGGCTGTCTCTTCCGCCAGCGGGACGAAGGCGGCGTCGCCCGCGCGGCCGGCGCGGATGCTCGGCGGGCAGGCGTCGTTGCAGAGGTCGCAGCCCCACACCCACGTGCCGAGGAGCGGGCGAAGCGCGCGCGGGATCGCGTCGCGGCGCTGGGTCAGGTCGCTGATGCAGCGCGTCGCGTCCAGCGTGTAGTCGCCGCGCAGCGCGCCGGTCGGGCAGACGTCGACACAGCGCGTGCAGCTGCCGCACGACGTGCGCAACGGCTGATCGGGCTCGAGCTCGAGCGTTGTGACGATCTCGCCGAGAAAGACGGCGGATCCGAGCCCTTTGACGATGAGGCTCGTGTGCTTGCCGACCCATCCGAGTCCCGCGCGCGCCGCGAACGCGCGCTCCGCGAGCGGCGCCGTGTCGCAGACGACCCGCGTCGCCGGCTCGCCGTGCGCACCGTGTTCCGCTGTGGCGAGCGCGTCGATGCGCGCTGCGATCGCGCGCAGCATCGTCTGCATGCGGCGGTGGTAGTCGCGCGACCACGCGTACGCCGAGACGCGCCCGCGCCCGCGGCGCTCGCGCGGGACCGGCGTCGCGTACGCGACCGCGACGCAGATCACGCTGCGCGCGCCGGGCAAGAGCTGCGCCGGGTCGCTGGCCGTACGCGCATACGCGTCGTCGTACGACCACGTCGCCAAGTCGCCGCGCGCGAGCGAGTCTTGCATCCGCGCGCGGGTTGCCGGGTCCGCGTCGGCCGCGGCGATGCGCACGGCGCTCGCGCCGCATTCGCGCGCCGCAGCCTTGACGGCCGCCGTCAGCGCGGCGGCGTCAGAGCGTCGGCAAGCCTCCACGGCGGCGTTTGGCGGGGAAGGCTTGGTCGATCGCGGCGACGTCGGCGGCGTCGAGGCGCAGGTCGCCGGCGGCGGCGTTCTCCTCGGTGTGCACGACGGTCGCGGCTTTCGGAATGGTGAACGCGATCGGGTCGCGGGTGAGAAAGGCGAGAATGACCTGGCGCGGCGTCGCGCCGTGCTTGTGCGCGAGCTCTTCGAGCACGTGCGCGCCGGGGCGGTCGGCCCAGTCGCCGCGGCCGAACGGCGTGTAGCCGACGATCGCGATCCCGCGCTCGCGGCAGTACGGGAACTCGTGCTCCTCCACGCTGCGCTCGCCCAAGTTGTACAAGACTTGATTGCACGCGATCGGCTCGTGCTCGAGCGCGACTTGCGCCTCTTCCAGATCGTTCACCGAGAAGTTGCTGACACCGAGCGAGCGCGTCTTGCCATCGCGCACCAGCTGCTCGAGCGCGCGCATCGTCTCGCCGAGCGGGACGCTGCCGCGCCAGTGCAGGAGGTAGCAGTCGAGGTAGTCGAGGCGCATCCGCTTGAGCGTCGCCTCGCAAGCGCGAATCGTCGCCTCGTAGCGCGCATTCGACGGCAGCACTTTCGAGACAATGAAGAGCTGCTCGCGCGGCAGGTCCCGGATCGCCTCGCCGATCAGCTTCTCCGAGGCGCCGTCGCCGTACATCTCGGCGGTGTCGACGTGCACCATCCCGAGCTCGATCCCGCGGCGCAGCGCGCGCTTCGCCTCCTCGGCGCGCTCCCCGCGCACGGGCGTGTTCCACGTTCCCTGGCCGATCGCCGGAACGTCGCGGCCGGTCGGGCCGAACGGGCGCACGATCACGGCAAGAAATCCTCCGGGACGGCGGCGTCCTTGGCGGAGAGCCGCGGCTCGCCCGCGAGCGGCCAGTTCACGCCGATCCGCGGGTTGCGCCAGCTGACCGCGCCTTCGTGCGCCGCGTCGTACGGGACGCTGTTCTTGTAGTGCACGACCACGTCGTCGTCGAGCGCGAGGAAGCCGTGGCCGAAGCCGGCCGGGACGAACAGCTGCCGGTGGTTGCCGGCGGAGAGCTCGAAGCCTTCCCACTGCAAGTAGGTCGGCGAGTCCCGGCGCAGGTCGACGATCACGTCCCAGATGCGGCCTTGCAGGCACTGCACCAGCTTCGCCATGCGGAAGTCGTAGTGCAGCCCGCGGATCACGTTGCGCTTCGAGAGCGAGCACGAGTCCTGCGCGAAGCGGAGGTCGAGCCCGAGCGCGGCGTACTTCGGATCGGACCACGTCTCTTTGAAAAAACCGCGGTCGTCCGAAAACACGTCGGGGACGAAGACGCGCGCGTCCGCGAACTTCGTCGGAAACGACTCGATCACGCGCGTTCGGCCCGGGCCGGCGGCGCGGGGCTAGAAAAGATCGAATCCCGCATCGCGCGCGGCAAGGGCGAGAAGGCCATCGCGCAGATGATAGACCTTGCCGAATCCGGCCTCCTTGAGCCGTTCGGCCGCCCAACGCGATTTCGAGCCGACCCGGCAGGCGACTATGTACGTCTTCGCGCTGTCGAGCTCGTGCAGCCGCGCCTCCAGCACGCCGGCCGGGATCGCGACCGCACCGGGGACCTCGCCGAGGACGCGCTCGTGCGGCTCGCGCACGTCGAGCAGCAGCGCGCCGCCGGCGAGCGCTTCGTCGAGCGCGTCGAGGTCGAGCTCGGGAACGGTGCTCGGACGCACGGCGCGTTCCGGGACGTTCCCGACGTCATCGATCGTCGGCGACTCGCCGCACAGCGGACAGCCGGGATCGCGCGCGATGCGAACCTCGCGCACGCGCGCGTCGAGCGCGTCGATCAGCAGCAGCCGGCCGATCAGCGGCGTGCCGATTCCGAGCAGCAGCTTGATCGCTTCGTTGGCTTGAAACGTGCCGACCATGCCGGCGAGCACGCCGAGCACGCCGCCCTCGCTGCACGACGGGACGAGATCTTCGGGCGGCGGCTCGGGATACAGACACCGATAGCAGGGGCCGTCGGCTGCCGCGAACACCGCGACCTGTCCGTCGAACCGGAAGATCGAACCGTGCACGTCCGGCTTGCCTTCGAGCACGCACGCGTCGTTGACGAGGTAGCGGGTCGAGAACGTGTCGCTGCCGTCGACGACGACGTCGGCGAGCCGCACCAGCTCGCGCGCGTTCGCGGCGTCGAAGCGCCTCGCGAGCGCGTCGATCGCGATCTGCGGGTTCAGCGCGCGCAGTCGTTCGGCCGCGCGGTGCGCCTTCGGCGCGCCGACGTCGGCGGTGTCGTACAAGATCTGGCGCTGCAGGTTGGTAACGTCGACCGCGTCGTCGTCGATCACCAGGATGCGCCCGACGCCGGCGGCGGCGAGATACGCGAGCACCGGCGAGCCGAGGCCGCCCGCGCCGATGACGAGCACGCGCGCGGCGGCGAGCTTCTCCTGTCCCGCCAGCCCGACCTCGGGGATCAACAGATGCCGGCTGTACCGGCGCAGATCGCGCCGCCCCGCCAAAGTGCTCATCGTGCTGTTAGAGGGGCGCGTCAATCAAAGGGGTTGCGACGCGTTGCTCGGCGGGTGCGCGGCGCGGGTGGAGCGCGTTCAGCCATTGCAGCACCGCCGTGCGGCTGTTGTCGCCGGCGAAGGTGTGATCGCTCGGGACCGTGGCGAACGTCTTCGGCTCGGCGGCGCGCGCGTAGAGCTGCTCGACCGACGAGCGCGCGACCATCCCGTCGCGCTCGGCGGCGACGATGAGCACCGGGCGTCCCGCCAAGCGCGCGAGCGCGCCGCCAACGAGCGGTTGCCATTCGGCGGCGATCTCGGGGAGCGAGAGCCCGTCGACGTACGAGGAGCGCAGGTCGACGGTACCGCGCGCGCCCAGCGCTTCGAGCGCGCTCGGGCGACCGTAACCCGTTGCGATGGAGATCGCGCCGGCAAGCATCGGATCGCGGCTCGCGACGATGAGCGCCGTCGTCGCACCCATGCTGTGGCCCAGCGTGTAGACGGTCCGCGCGCCGCGCTCGCGCGCGAAACGAATCACGGCTTCCATCGCGGCGAAAAGATCGTCGACGCTGCGCAGCCGTCCGCCGCTCGAGCCCAGCTTGTGGCCCGGGAAATCGAGCGAGTAGACGGCGAAGCCGTGGCTGCCCAGGAACGAGCACAAGCCGTCGAGGTTCTGCTTCGAGCTGGAGTAGCCGTGGCCGACGACGAGCGTCACGTCGCGCGCGCGGCGTGCTTCGTACTCGAGCACGGCGACCGGGTTGAAGCCCGCGTCGACCCGGTGCAGGGTGACGTTCACGAGGCGGTGTTCGCGATCCAGGCGGCGTCGCCGTCGCGGTAGATCTCGCGTTTCCACACCGCGACACGCGCTTTGAGGGCGTCGATCGCGTAGCGGCACGCGTCGAACGCCTTGCCGCGGTGCGGCGCGGCGACGACCACCGCGACCGACGGTTCGCCGAGCGCGACGCGGCCGGTGCGGTGGACCATCGCGATCCCGAGCGGCCCGAAGTGCGCCTCGGCCTCGCGCGCGATCGCTTCCATCTCGGCGAGCGCCATCGCCTCGTAGGCCTCGTACTCCAGCGCCGCGACCGGACGCGGATCGCCGGGCGACGTCTCGCGCGTCGTGCCGAGGAACGTCACCACCGCGCCGTGCGCCTTCGTCTTCACCGCGGCGACGAGCGCGTCGGCGTCGATCGCGTTCGCGCTCAGTCCGATCACGCCGCGGCGCTTCGTCGCCGGGGCGCGCACATCATCCGCCGCCGACCGGCGGCAGCAGCGCCAGCTCGTCGCCCTCGCGAAGCACCGTCGCGCCCTCGATCAGCTCGCCGTTGCGCGCGAAGCGCGTCGACGCCCGCAGCCCGGCCAGCTCCGGCGAGCCGGCGGCGAGCTGCGCCCAAACCTCGCCGGCGCTCGCGCCGTCGGGCACCGAGACGAGCCGTTCGCCGAATCCGAGCAGCTCGCGCAAGCGCGCGAACGCGAGCACGCGCACGGTGACCAGGCGCGCGGCGCTCGACTTCATTCGCCGCCGAGGTCCGTCGTGTAGCCGTGCTCTTTCAGCCACGCGCGCGAGTCGTCGTGCAAGCCCAGCAGGTCGATGCGGTTGCAGGTGAGCTTGTGCAGCAGCACCTCCCAGAAGTGCTGCGGCTGTCCGTAGACGTCGTCGGGGATCAGGTTGTGCGTGCGGGTGAACTCGCGCAGCGCCGCCCAGTCGCGCTGCGCCAGCACGGTGCGCAGCTCGTTCTCGTACTCCGGGCTCGGCGCCGCCGGCTGCATCTTCACGCGGACTTCTGCGCCTGCGGCAGGCAGAACCGCTCGATCGCCAAGGCGACGCCGTCGCGGTCGTTCGGCGCCGTCGCGTAGCGCACGGCTTGGCGCACTTCGGGGAGCGCGTTGCCCATCGCGACCCCGATCCCGGCCCAGCGCAGCATCGGGACGTCGTTGCGCGAGTCGCCGATCGCCAGCACCCGATCCGACGGCACGCCGAAGTCCGCGCACAGCCGCGCGAGAGCGTTCCGTTTGCTCGCCTCGCGGTTGAGCACCGCGCACTCGACGAAGTCGTACCACGTCTCGTAGCGGAAGCTCAGCGGCAGATCGCCGAACTCGCGCTGCATCCGCGTCACCGCCTCCTCGCCCATGAAGCGAATGAACGTGGGGGCCTGCGTGAGCAGCTCGTGCAGCGAGGGCGCTTCGTACCAGTTCGGGCCGCGCATGTCGTCCATGAACACTTCGGAGCCCTGCAGCCGGTAGAACGCCTCGTCGAGGTAGACCGCGATCGCGAGCCCTTCGCGCTCGGCGAACTGCACCATCGGCTTGGCGTACTGCAGCGGGACGGGGATGGTCTCGAGCGTCTTGTTCGCGCCGAAGTCTTTGGTGAGCGCGCCGTGGCAGCAGATGACCGGCAGGTTGAGGCCGAGCTCCTTCGAGATGCGGATCGGGGTGTCGACGCCGCGCCCCGTGACCAGCACGACGCGGATCCCGGCTCGAAGCAGTTCTTTGATCGCCTCGCGGTTGCGGACGCTGATCGTCTCGTCGGGGGCGAGGAGCGTTCCGTCGAGGTCGAGCGCGACGAGATCGATGGTATTGGGTGGCATGCTTTGTCCGTGAACGAGTTCGCGCCGCCGTTCCGTCTCCATGCGGGCGGGCGCCGGCGGCGTCATTCCTAGTTTCGGCACCGGGCCAGGCTTCTTCATATCGGCGGAAGAGGACGATACCCACCGCGCGGGATGCCGCAACGGCCCGGCCGGCGAATACGTTGAGCGAACATGCGCACCTTCGTCGCGGTCCTCGCGCTGCTCGCGGCGAGCATCGGCCCCGCGCTCGCTCAGAACCCAGTCCAGCGGTGCTCGCACGAGACCTTCCCGGTCGGCGGACAGTCGGTCCAGGTGACGGTCTGCGCCGGGGCGCCGAACGGCGGGAAGACCGTCGCGGTGAGCGAGACGTTCAAGGGCGCCGCGACCTCGTTCAACCACGCAACCTCGATCGAGGTGCTCGGCGGGGCGACCTCGCGCGGGATCGACGACGTCTCGCTCACGCCGCTGGGGCTGCCGTACACGATGCACCTGACGCTCGCGTACCGCGACGCCGGGGTCTCGATCGAGCACGCGCTGCTGCTCCCGGGGGCCATTCCGCTCAAATAGCCGCAACCGGGCACGGGCGCGCGGGTTCTAGGGCACAGACATGTGGTGTCGAGGCTGATGCCCTGTACCAGCGTGGCGCCGGAGCTGGACGCCGTCGGGCGTGCCCGGTACGTCACGGACCACCTTCCTCCCGGACTCTTCCGGCTCGCCGAGGGCGCCGACTCGAACGCTCCCTGGCGCGTCTCGCCGGAACCCTTTCCGCTCAAGCCGGCGACGCTCGCCGCCATCGAGTCGCTCGGCGACGACCTGCTCGCTTTCTACCGGGCGCTCAACGCGCTGTACCTGCGCAGCGCGCGCGGGACGGCGCCGGCGTTCATCGCCGAAGAGCTCGACCGCGGTAAGCCCGAGCAGATCGTCAAGCTCGCGCGGCAGAACCGTTTCAAGCAAGAGATCCCGCGCGTCATCCGGCCGGACCTGATCCTCACCGACGACGGCTACGTCGCGAGCGAGTTGGACAGCGTCCCGGGCGGGATGGGGTTCACCAACGCGCTCGCGCAGACGTACTGCGAGATCGGGAGCGATTCGGTCGGCGGCCCCGACGGGATCGCCGAGCGGTTCGCCGCGATGACGGCGTCGACGGCGTCGGTCGCGCATCCGACCGTCGCGATCGTCGTGAGCCAGGAGTCGAACGACTACCGCGGCGAGATGACGTACCTCGCGAACCGGGTGAACGCCCTCGGCCTTGCCGACGCGATCGTGTGCGCGCCGCAAGACGTCGTCTTCACCGAGGAGGCGCTGTTCGCGCGCCGCGCGGACGGGCGCGAAGCGAAGATCGACGTCCTCTACCGAAACTTCGAGCTCTTCGACCTGCTCAACGTTTCCAAGCAAGAGCTGATGCTCTACGCCGCGCGGCACAACCGCGTGAAGATGACGCCGCCGCCGAAAGCGCCGTTCGAGGAGAAGTCGACCTTCGCGCTGCTGCACCACCCGGGGCTGCGCGCGTACTGGCGCGCGGAGCTCGGCGAGAAGATCTACGAGCGCCTGCTCGGAATCTTTCCGCGCACCTGGATCGTCGACCCGCGGCCGATGCCGTGGCAGGCCGCGATCGCCGACTTGTATGCGTCGGGACAGCCCGTGCACGACTGGGCGCAGCTCGAAGATCTCGGCAAGAGCGAGCGCGACTACGTCCTGAAGCCGTCCGGTTTCTCGGAGCTGGCCTGGGGCTCGAAAGGCGTCAAGGTCGCCAACGACCTGCCGAAGGACGAGTGGAAGAAAGCGCTGCACGACGCGCTCGCCTCGTTCGACCGCGTGCCCTACATCCTGCAGCGCTTTCACAAAGGCAAGCGCGTGCGCGTGCCGTTTCTCTCGACCGCGGCCGGCGAGATCAAGGAGATGGACGGGCGCGTGCGACTGTGCCCGTACTACTTCGTCGTCGGCGAGCGCACCGAGCTGGGCGGGATTCTGGCGACCGTCGCGCCGGCCGACAAGCGTCTGATCCACGGCATGAGCACCGCGATCATGGCCTCGTGCCGGGTCGCGGACGACGGGTTCTGAGCACGCAAGCCGCCCGCTCGCAATTGATCGCGGCGGAGCGCAATCGCCACCGGATCGTGGCGTTCGGCTGCGCGGCGGTGGTCGCGTTCGTCGTGTACCTGATCGTGCCGATCTGGCTCAGCGGCGCGACACGGTACGTCGCGGCGTACGACGCGGGGACGGTGGCGCTGCTGGCGATCTACTGGCTCAAGTTCGTGCACGAGGACCCGCAGAAATCGCGCGACCGCGCCGCCGCGGACGATCCCGGGCGGAACGTCGTCTTCCTGATCGTGCTGCTGGCGGTGATCTCGGGGCTCGTCTCGGCGATCGCGATCATCGGCCACGGCCCCAAGGTGCACACCGAGCTCGAGAAGTGGGAAGCGTACGTGCTCGGCGTGATCGCGATCACCGCCGGCTGGTTCTTGGTGCACACGATCTACACGTTCCGCTACGCGCACCTGTACTGGTACGACGACGACGGCGACGGCACGGAGTGCGGCGGAATCAGGTTTCCCGGCACCGACCAGCCCTCGGACTGGGATTTCGCCTACTTCTCCTTCACCCTCGGCACCTCGTTCGCCGTCTCCGACCCGCAGGTCACCGAGACGCGCGTGCGCCGCGAGGTGATCGGGCACTCGATCATCTCCTTCGCCTACAACTCCGTCATCGTCGGGATGGTGATCAACCTGCTCGCCGGGATCTTCTCAGCGACCACCGGCGGGGGCGACGGCGGGCCGAAGTAGCCGGCGCTTCGCGCGACGTGCTCGATCGGTGCGAGCTCAGCGCGTGGCGAGCAGGTGCTCCAGCGTGCGCTCGAGATCGCGCAGCGTTCGGCACTCGCGGACGAGGTGGCAGTACGGACGGTAGCGGAGCATCTCGGAATCGCCGCTTCCCCACGACGACGGCGATTCGGGGTTGAGCCAGATGACGCGCTTGGCGCGGCCGTACAACGATTTCACGATGTCGGCGCGCGGATTCGCGTAGTTGCTGCGCGCGTCGCCGATGACGATCACCGACGTGTGCCGGTCGACGTCGTCGAGCGCGAGCTCGGCGAAGTCGGCCAGCGAACGGCCGTAGTCGGACGAGCCCAAGCCGACGCGCGCCATGATGTCGGCGATCGCGTTCTCCACCGGTTCGCGCTCCAGGATGTCGCCGACTTCGACGAGCCGGGTCGAGAACGCGAACGAGCGGACCTCGCGCAGCGCCTCGTTGAGGCTGTAGAGGAAGAGCAGCAGAAAGTGCGCGACCGGCGCGACCGAACCGCTCACGTCGCATAGCGCGACGACGCGCGGCTTCTCGAGCTTTCGGCGCTTCCAGGCGGTGACGAACGGCACGCCGTTGTGGCCGCTGTTGCGGCGGAGCGTGCGGCGGACGTCGAGCCGTCCGCGGCGACGAGCGCGGCGGTCGCGGCCGTAGCGGGTGGCGAGGCGCTTCGCCATCGCGCGGACGATGACGCGCATCCGCTCGACGTCGCGCCGGTCGGCATTCCAGAGCGTCGCGGTCGCGAGGTAGTCGTCGCGCCAGCGGCGGTTGTCGGCCGCGGCGGCGAGCGCGAGGTTCCGCTCGACGAGCGCACGTGCACGCTCGCGCAGCTCCTCGCGCGCGCGTTCCAGCGTCTCGGCGGCGGGATCGCCCGCTTCGCGCAAGCGCGCGATCGCCGCGTTCAGCTCCGCGAGTCCCATCTCTTCGAGCACGCGCAGGGCGAGCATGTTCGTTTGCGTCCAGACGCGAATCGCCGAAACGCCGGCGCGGCTTCCGGCTCGCTCCATCGCGACCGCAAGGCCGGCGCGATCGTTTTGAAGCAGCATCTGCGCCAGCGACGATTGCGCAGCCGGCTCGCCGGCGGCGCTTCGGTCCTTCGGCCGGCGCGATGCGTCCTTAGCTTCGTTCTGCAGCGCCGTCGTCTCGTCGGACGACATGCTTCCGAAGTCGTCGCGGGAGAAATACAGCTCGAAGCACTCCTCGAAGAGCAGCTTCTCCTCGCGCGACTTTGCAACGGTAACGGCGAGCGCGTCTTTGACCGCGGAGCGGTCGGCAAAGCCGACGCTCTCCAGCGCCCGGAACGCATCGATGCTCTCGGCGACGGAGATGCGCACCCCCGCGGCACGCGCGGCGTCCAGAAAGCCGAGAATCGTGCCCTTCACGGCGCTCGGGACACCCGTCAGCCGGTGACGACGGCGTCGCGCGTTTTGAGCACGAGCTCCGCCACGCGCTTCGTGGCGGCCGCGACGTCGTCTTGGTACTTCAGCAGCACGTTGAGCGTCTGGTGCACGACCTCGGGATCCAGCTCCTCGACGTTGAGGAGCAGCAGAACGCGCGCCCAGTCGATCGTCTCGCTGACGGATGGCAGCTTCTTGAGCTCGAGCGCGCGCAGCTGCTGCACGAACGCGACGAGCTGCGCGCGCAGCCGCGCGTCGACGCCGGGGACGTGAACGTCGACGATCCGCGCTTCGAGTCTCGGGTCGGGATAGCCGATGTACAGGTGCAGGCAGCGCCGCTTCAGCGCATCGCCCAAGTCTCGGGTGTTGTTCGAGGTCAGCACGACGAGCGGCGGCGTGGTCGCGGAGATCGTCCCGAGCTCGGGGATCGTCACCGCGAAGTCCGAGAGAATCTCCAGCAAGAATGCTTCGAACTCTTCATCGGATTTGTCGACCTCGTCGATCAGCAGCACCGCCCCGCCCGGCTGCCGCAGCGCGCGCAGCAATGGCCGCGCCTCGAGAAACTGCTCGGAGAAAAACACGTCGTCGAAGCCTCGCAGCTTCTCCAGCGCCGCTTCGAGATCGTCACTTTCGTCGATCGCGGAGCCGAAACGGTCCTTGAGCAGCTGCGTGTACAGAAGCTGCTTCCCGTACTTCCACTCGTACAGCGCCTTCGACTCGTCCAAACCCTCGTAGCACTGCATCCGAATCAACGGCAGTGCCAACAGCCGCGCCGCCGCCTTGGCCAGCTCGGTCTTTCCGACTCCGGCAGGCCCTTCAACGAGAATAGGTTTCCGCAGCTCACGCCCGAGGTAAACCGCGGTCGCGATCTGCCGAGTGCAGATGTAGTCGACCTTCGCAAGTCCAGTGGCTACTGCGTCTATCGCGGTTAAGCTCCTCGGGCCGATCTTCTCCATGCGTACGCGTAGTGTTCATCACGGGTGCACCGGCGCCTCGGTCCGGCCGCCGGCGTGAGGCGAACGCCGGCTTCCGCCCCCGCCGGTCTATTCGGGCACCGCCGTCGGAGTCGCAGCCGTCGGCGCCACTCGGCTGGGTAGACCGGCTGGATATAGGCGCGTCACGATGGCGCGAAGATCAACGTTTCGGTACAGGTCGGCATGTTCGCGCAACGATCCTTTGATGGCATGATTCAGCGAGACGAGAACGACTTGTACGCCTTCGCGGCGCGCAACCTTCATCGCCGGAACGATGTCAGAATCGCCCGAAACGACGACGATCCGGTCGATGAGCCGGTCCTTCGCCATGAGCGCCACGTCCAGGCCGATGCGCAGGTCAACACCCTTTTGCCGGAGCACCGGAATAAAGTCGTTCGATGTCGGAGCCCGTCGGTGCTCGAGGATGTCGCGCGTAGCCCGGTCCGACAATGCCCAACCGTCGAACGAGACCTCACCGAGCCGAACCGCAAAATACGGTTTGGTCTTGAGAATGCTTAACGTCGAGTTGAAGAAGTTCTGTTTGGCGATCGACACGGGGGGCTTCGGCCCGTCGATCGGATGTGGCTTGTTGCTGCCATCGCCGTCGTACGGTTTACAATCGTAGTATAAGACTCGATGCATTTCTTCATTGTCCGCCGTCAAAACGCAGTTTGAGGCGAACGCTTCGATGATGTCGGCCAAGGACTTGAAATCGACGGGAGCCGGCAGGAACGTGCGAAGGAATCCGGCGTCGATTAAGACGGCTGTTTTCTTCAAGATTCTCCCACCCGCAGAAGAAAGGGACCTTGCGGTCCCTTTATAGGCATTGAAACTCGCCCCTAACGGAGCGATTACTCAGCAGTATACAATACAAGCCCTAAGGTGTCAAGTTCATTATCGCGTGCCGAAAAGCGTCCATATCAGTGCGGCTTTGTGCTACGGCAAATCGTCGAGGATCCGATCGATCTCGTCGGCGGTGTTGTAGCCATGAGGGGCAATGCGAACGCCATTGGAGCGGTACGTTGTGACGATATTCGCTTCACCGAGTCGCTTGCCGAGCGCAACAGAGTCTACGTCCTCGCGGCGGAAGAGGACGATGGCCGATTTTAGATCGTCGCGAGAACGGTCGCTAACGACCGTCCAGCCGCGGGATTGGAGGCCTTCGGTGAGGCGGTCTGTCAGCCTGAGGACGTGCGCGGCGATGCGTTCGATGCCGGCGCTGGCGAGGACGTCGATCGAGGTGGCCAGCGAGAGGGCGCCGAGGTAGTTGGCGGTGCCGCCTTCGAAGCGGGAGGCGTTCGGCGCGGGCGGCTGGTCGAAATCGAGAAAGTTCCACATGTCGGCGGCGGAGCGCCAACCCGGAAGACGCAGCGCGACGCGGTCGAGCAGCGACGCGCGCAGCCACAGAAAGCTGATTCCCTGCAGCGCCATCAGCCACTTCGCGCCGCCGGCGTAGACTGCGTCGACCCCGGTTGCGTTCACGTCGAGCGGGAACGCGCCGAGCCCCTGAATTGCGTCCACGACGAACAACGCGCCGTGCGCGTGCGCGACCTCCGCCAGCGCGGCGAGATCGTGGCGATAGCCGTCCTCGAACGACACCCACGACACCGCCACGATCTTGGTGCGTGCTGAAATGTACCGCCGCAATACGTCCGGCGTCATTCGCTCGCGCGGCGCGTCGATCAGCGTCACCGTCACGCCACGGTCGCGCAGCACCAGCCAGGGATATGCGTTCGCGCCGAACTCGTTCGCGCCGGTGATGACCTCGTCGCCGGGACCCAGGTCGAGCCCTTGCGCGATGATCGTCGCACCGTCCCCGGTGTTGCGGAGCAGCGCGATCTCTTCGCCTCGCCCGCCGATGAAGTCGGCGATGCGGCGGCGGTACGCGGGCACTGCGGCTTCGCGCGGCCACGTCCCGAGGACGCCGCGCGCGGCGTGGTCGTCGACCATCGCGCGCACGGCATCGCGCGTCGCGATCGGCAGCACACCCACGGCGGCGTGGTTGACGTAGACGAGCCCGGGCGCGAGCGCGAACGCTTCGCGGGCCAGCGGCGCCGAAGCTGCTATCAACTCGTCGGGCTGGCGTTGACCACGATGTCGGCCCGGGACGCTCCCGGCGCAACGCGCAGTTTCCCGCCGGCGAGGCGGGTGACGAACGTGTCGAGCGGAACGTACAAGTCGCCGTCGCGCATGAACGCCGTGCCGCGCATCGTCACCGCGCCGTCGTTGACCTTCGCGGTGCGGCTCCCGGCCGTGAACGTTCCGGTCGTCGTGCCGATCGAGACGACGACCGCCTTCCCTTGAAACGTGAGCAGTCCGTCGAACGCTTTCACCAGCTTGACGACGTCGGCATAGATCACGCCGTCGTGGAGCAGCGCGACGTCGCCGACCCGGTCGAGCGGGCGGCCGTCGAGCGTGACCGCGACGATGCGGTCGGCGGCGCGGGCGGGCGCAGCGGCGCCGAGCAGCGAGGCGGTGATGACGAGGACGGCGGCGAGTCTCTTCATGAGTAGATATCCTTGGTGTGCCAGGCGATGTTCTGCGCCCGGTCGCCGACGCGCTCGATGATCGAGACCACGAAGAGCAACAGGGTACCTGCCGGTACCGTACCCGGATCGCGCTGCATCTCAGCCTGGAGCGCCTCGATCCCGCTTCGGTAGAGCGTGTCGACCTGGTCGTCGCGCTCGATCACGTCGTCGGCGAGCGCGGCGTCGCCCTCGCGGTAGGCGCGCATCACATCCTGCAGCATCTCGTAGGCCAAGTTGGCGATGCGCCCGACCTCCACGCTCGCCGGGCGCACCGAGACGTCGGCCAGCTTGATCGCGTTCTTCGCGATGTCGACCGCATAGTCGCCGATGCGCTCGAGGTCGGTGACGATCTGCAGCATCCCCGCGATCGCGCGCAACTCGCCCGCAACCGGCTGCTGCTTCCAGATCAGCTCGATGCAGGCCGTCTCGACGCGGCGGCGGGTGTCGTCGATCTCGTCGTCGCCCGCGACCACGCGGCCGGCCAGGACGACGTCGCGCCGTTCGAGCGACTGCATCGCCGAACGGATGGCATCGGAGACGAGCGCGCCCAGTCGGACGACGTCGAGGCGCGTGTTCTCCAGCGCCTGGTGGTACGCGGTACGCATGGCATCCCCACCATAGCAGAGGGGAGGGCGTTCCTCAAACCCCGTGGTACGGCGGCGCGATGGAGACGATCCTGATCGACGGCGAAGGCGGCCCGGTCGCCACCATCACGCTGAACCGGCCGGCCTCTTTGAACGCTCTTAACGTGCGGATGCTGGACGAGCTGAGCGACGCCTTCGCGCGGCTCGGGCGTGACGAGAACGTTCGCGCGCTGATCCTCACCGGCGCCGGGACGAAGGCCTTCGCCGCCGGCGCGGACATCGGCGAGCTGAACGCGCTTCCCAGCGCGCGCGCCGCCGAAGCGCAAGCGCGCACAGGACAAGCGCTCACGACGCTGATCGAGCGGCTGCGCGTCCCGGTGATCGCCGCGGTGAACGGCTTCGCGCTGGGCGGCGGCTGCGAGCTCGCGATGGCGTGCGACATCCGCGTCGCGAGCGAGAACGCGAAGTTCGGCCAGCCTGAGGTGAACCTCGGGATCCTGCCCGGCTACGGCGGCACGCAGCGCCTGACGCGCCTGGTCGGCGAGGGCACGGCAATGTACCTCTGCCTGACCGGCGAGATGATCGACGCCCAAGAAGCACTGCGGGTCGGGCTGGTCCAGAAGGTGGTCCCGCTCGACAGCCTGCTCGGCGAAGCCCAGCGAATCGCCGGCCTGATCGCCGACAAGGCACCGCTAGCCGTGGCCGCTGCGAAGCGCGCGATCGTCGACGGCGCCTCGGTTCCACTGGCCGACGGGCTCGCGCTGGAAGCACTCCTTTTCGGCCAGACCGTGACGACCGACGACTTCCGCGAAGGCTCCCGAGCCTTCCTCGACAAGCGAAAAGCCGAGTTCAGCGGCCGCTAGAGGCGAGCCGTTTTGCGAGGCGCCGTGTAGCGGGCGGTGACGGCGGACATCTCGGTTTCGACGTTGGGGTCGAAGCCGATCCAGCGGGCGACGACGCGGCCGCCCCCGTCGACCGCGAAGAGCGACGGATAGCCCGTGACGCCGAAGGCGTGGGCGACGGTCTGGTCCGGGTCGAGCGCGACGTCCGCCATCTTGAACCGGGTCGCGAAATTGCGCGCGGTCGAAGGGTCCTCGCCGACGTCGACCGAGATCACCTCGACCGCCGGGTGGGACTTCTTGAAGTGCTGGACCAGCGGGATCGAAGCGCGGCACGGGTCGCACCAGGAGGCCCAGAAGTCGAGGAAGACGAGCCGGCCGCGGTTGCGCCCGAGGTCGAAGCGGCCGCCGTCCAGCGTCGCGAGCGAGACCGGAGGCGCTTGGACGACGTCGCGGTGCAGCCGCGGGAGCACGACGAATCGGGCCAGCGCGACGAGGACCACCAAGACGGCGAGGACGTCGAGCCCGCGCGCGGCCCAGCGGCGCAGCGAGGACATTGCGCTGCGCTTCGCCTTCGCAGGGAAAGCGCCCCCCGCGCCGCACCTCCACGACGATGCCGACGACCCGAGCAGCCTCTGCGACGATCGACGCCCGCACCTTGCCCGCGACCAACCGAAGCGCGCGCATCTTCGACACGTTCGACAAGCTGCCGCTGGGCGGCATCCTCGAACTGAACGAGGAGAGCGATCCGCGCGCGCTGCGCAACGAGTTTCAGCAGTACCGCGCGGGGCGGTTCTCGTGGGACGCGCGCAACCTCGGCAGCGGGCGCTGGACGATCCGTTTGGAACGCATCGACGAGCGCGCCGACACCGCGACGTTCCTCTCGCACACCGCGCCCTTCGCGAACGCGAAGCAGTCGACGATCAACGAGCTCGCCGCGGTCGCGACCGAACGCTCGTACCGCACCGGCGACACGATCTTCGACGAAGGCGAGATGTGGCCGTACCTCGGCTTCGTGCGCAGCGGCAAGGTCGTCTACACGCTGCTCTCACCGGACGGCAAGACGCACGCGCTCGGGGAGCGGCTCACCCACGATCCGCTCAACGAGTCGGGGACGTTCGACGGCGGCGGCGCGACGACGCGCGCCGAGGCGCTGACCGACTGCACCATCGTGCTGATCCCCTCGGAAGCCGTGCTGCATGCGGTGCGCAACGACGCGGAACTGGCACTGGGATTCCTCGCCGCCTCCTCGCAAGCGCGCCGGCGCTCGATCGACACGATCGCGGACCTGGCCTTTGCGCACGTGCTGCAGCGCGTCGCGAAGTTCCTGATCTCGTACGCGCCGGCGACGACCGGGATGGCGCCCGGGCTCCCCGGCGTCGAGAACCTCTCGCAGGCGCAGATCGCCGCCGCGGCCGGAACCGTGCGCGACATGGCGGCCCGCGCGCTGATCCGGCTCAAGAACGCCCAGGCCGTCGAGCTCGACCGCGGGCGCGTCAAGGCCATCGACCGGCTTCGTTTGGAGGCCTTTGCGCACGGAGTGCAGGCGCCTCCGGTTTAATACGTAGAAGAGACGGCCCGATGCGTCGTTTCTTGCTTTCCCTCGTCGCGGCGTTGCTGGCCGTGGCGCCCGCGCTCGCCTTGGCGAAGCTCGCCTACCCCGCCGCCCCGCGCGGCAACGTGACCGACACCTACTTCGGAACCGTCGTCGCGGACCCGTACCGCTGGATGGAAGACGTCGACTCGCCGCAGACGACGGCCTGGGTCAAGGCCGAAGGCGATCTGACGCGCGCGTACCTGGACGCGATCCCGCAGCGCAGCGCGATCAAGCTGGCGTACCGCAAGCTGTTCGACTACGAGAAGCTCAGCGCGCCGTTCCATCAAGGGAAGTGGTGGTTCTTCTCGCGCAACAGCGGCTTGCAGAACCAAAGCGTGCAGTACGTGCGCCTCGGCGAGAACGGAACGCCGCGCGTCTTGCTCGATCCGAACAAGCTCGCCGCTGACGGCACCGTCGCGCTGGCCGGATTCAGCCTCACGCACGACGGCAGCTTGCTGGCGTACGCGACGCAGAGCTCGGGCTCCGACTGGCAGACCTGGCACGTGAAGGACGTCGCGACCGGCGTCGACCGGCCCGACGTGATTCGGTGGAGCAAGTTCTCCGGCGCGAGCTGGGCCGGCAACACCGGCTTCTACTACGAGGCCTACGACCCGCCGAAGTCGGGCAACGCGACGCTGAGCGCGCTCGGCGTGCAGAAGATGTACTTCCACAAGCTCGGCACGCCGCAGTCGGCCGACAGGCTCGTCTACACCGCGAAGAACGACCAGTTCCTGAGCGCGCAGCGGACCGATGATCAGCGCTACGACTTCTTCTACCTCTCGAAGGGCGACGGGAACAGTCTGTCGTGGAAGCGGCCGAACGAGCCGGACTCGGCGTTCAAGCAGATCTTTCCGCTCGATCCGAACGTGCAGTACGGCCCGGTCGGCGACGACGGCTCGCGCATCTACCTGCAGACGAATCAGGGCGCGCCGCGCAGCCGGCTGGTCTGGATCGACCTGAACGATCCCTCGCACGCGCTGCACGACATCATTCCGCAGTCGGCCGACACGCTGGAAGGGGTGACGCTGCTCGGCAACCGGTTCTACGCCGGCTACCTGCACGACGCGCACTCCGTCGTGCGCGTCTTCTCGCTCGCCGGAAAACCCGTGGGTTCGATCGACCTGCCTGGGATCGGGAGCGGCGGCCTCCCCGGCGGCCACCGCACCGACCGCATCGTCTACTACGGGTTCGCCTCGTACACGTATCCGTACACCATCTACCGCTACGACACGCAGACCGGAAAGAGCACCGTCGCGATCAAGCCGAAGATCGCGTTCGACTCGACGCCGTACGTGACCGAGCAGATCTTCACCAGCTCCAAGGACGGCACGCGCATCCCGGTCTTCGTCACCCACCGCAAGGACATTCCGCTCGACGGCTCGACGCCGACGATCCTGTACGGCTACGGCGGGTTCAACATCTCGCTGACCCCCTCGTTTTCATCGGCGGTCGCGCTGTGGCTGCAGATGGGCGGGGCGTACGCCGTCGCCACGCTGCGCGGCGGCGCGGAGTACGGCGACGCCTGGCACGACGCCGGACGGCTTGCGAACAAGCAGCACGTCTTCGACGACTTCATCGCGGCGGCGCAGATGCTGATCGACCGCAAGATCACTTCGACGCCGAAGCTCGCGATCAACGGCGGCTCGAACGGCGGGCTGCTGATCGGCGCGGTCGAGAACCAGCGGCCCGACCTGTTCGGCGCGGCGATCCCCGAGGTCGGCGTGATGGACATGCTGCGCTTCCAGAAGTTCACGGTCGGCAAGGCCTGGGTCTCCGACTACGGTTCCTCGGAATCTTCGGCCGATCAGTTCAAGACGCTCTACGCGTACTCGCCGTACCACAACGTCAAGGACGGCACGACGTACCCGCCGACGATGGTGATGACCTCGGATCACGACGACCGCGTCTATCCGGCCCACTCGTTCAAGTACGCCGCCGCGCTGCAGCACGCGCAGGCCGGTGACGCACCGATTCTGCTGCGCGTCGAGTCGAAAGCCGGTCACGGCGCCGGCCGCCCGACCGAGAAGATCATCGGCGACGTCGCCGACCGCTACGCGTTCCTGGTGAAAAACCTCAACTTCACGCCAACGCTGCCGGCCGCGGCAGCCGTCGCGCCTTAGCCAGGTTCCGTAGGCTTCTCGTACTCCAGGGCGCCGAGCTCGGCATACTGGCGCACGTCCTCGGTGGCGTGCGGGTCGCGGTGGTGCCGCGCGACGATGCGGACGATGCGCTCGACTTCCGTTCTGTCGACGCGCCCGAGCATGCGGCTGAGGTCGCCTTGGTCGATGGCGCGCGCTGAATCGATCTTCATCAGGACCAGATACGGCAATGAGACGACGCGCAGGCCGGTTTGGTCGTAGGCTTCTTCCGCCAGCGCGTCGGCAGCCCACGCCTGAGCGGTGGCGATGACGTCGAGATGTCTTCCGTCCTTCGACCAAGCCGTGCCGTAAAGACCCAGCGAGGTGTTCGGAAAGAACAGATCGTGCTCTTCGCGCCAGCCGAGCGAGCGAAGCCGCGTCGAGGCTTCGGCATAGCGCGGCTGGTCGACGAGGACGTCGATGTCTTTCGTGCGGCGCTCGGGTGAGTACGCACGGGTCGCAACGCCGCCGATCACGACCGCCGGGATGTCGCCGAAGAAGCTTTCCATGTCGATGAAAAGCTTGTCACGCTCCATGGACATCAGTGCGTCCAAATTGCTACCGGATCCGATCGGGCGCTTCCGCAGTCCCCGCTCGAGATAGAACCGGCGCCGTTCGCGCGTGCTCTCGAACCGGCTACGCATGGACGAGGGCGGCGACGCGGCTGACTTCGACTGTGACGCCGTTCAAAGCGGCGTTGCCGGTCAGCTCGTCGAGGCGCTCGGGATCGCTCAGGTCATTGAAGCTGGCACCGGGTTTTGCGGCGGCGAGGGTTTGGCCGACTCCGGGGCGGCCGTGGCCGAAGCCGTGCGGAAGGCTCACGACGCCGGGCATCAGCGCGTCGGTCACGTCGGCCGGCACGGTGACGGCGCCGACGCTCGTGCGGACTTCGACCTCTTCACCGGTCGCGATCCCGCGGGCTTCCGCATCGATCGGATTCAGCATCAGCGTGCAGCGGTCGGGGCCGCGCATCAGGCGCGGCGCGTTGTGCATCCAGGAGTTGTTGCCGCGCAGCTGGCGGCGGCCGATGAGGACCAGCTCCGGTTGCTGCGCGCTCAATTCGGATTCGAGCCGCGCGAGATCCGCGACGAACGCCGGCGGCGCGAGTTTTATGCGCTGGTCGGCGTTGAGCAGGCGCTCCGGCATGCAGGGCTGCAGCGGGCCGAAGTCTTTACCGTGCGGGTGCGCGCGCAGTTCCTTGATGCTGGTCTTGTAGGGGCCGGTTTGCAGGCCCAGCTCGAGCCGTTCGCTCGGGTTCTTGCCGGCTTTGCCGGTGAGGCGCAGCCGGAGCGCTTCGAAAATCTGCCAGTCGTAACGCTGCTCCGGGCCGATCTCCGCCAGCGCTTCGCTGTAGCGCGCGGTGTTGCGCACCGCGAAGTGGTGGAAGATCACGTCGTAGTGGTCGACTTCCAACCCCGTCGCGGGCGGGAGAATCACGGTGGCGTGGCGCGTCGTCTCGTTCAGATACGGGTCGATGCTGACCATGAACTTCAGCTCGCTCAGCGCCGCGTCGAGCCGCGCGCCGTTCGGCGTGGAGAGCACCGGGTTTCCGGCGACGCTCACGAACGCGCGCACTTGTCCCGGGCCGGGCGCAAGCATCTCGTCGGCCATCGTCGCGACCGGGAACTCGCCGTCGAACTCGGGCAGGTTGCGCACGCGCGAGCGCCAGCGGCCGGCGTACGTCTGACCGCGTTCGGCGTTCTGCAGCAGATCGAACGCGGGAAGCGGCCACATCATCCCGCCGGGCTCGTCCAGGTTCCCAGTGATCGCGTTGAGCGCGTTGACGAGCCATTGGCAGAGGCCGCCGTAGCGCTGCGTCGAGAGCCCGATGCGCCCGTAGGCGACCGCGCGCGGCGCGGCGCCGAAGTCGCGCGCGATGCGGCGGATCGTGTCGGCCGCGATTCCGGTGCGGGCGGCAACGCGCTCGGGCGGGAACGCACGCGCCGCGGCGCGCAGCTCGTCGATGCCGTCGGTGAACGGCGCGAGCCGCGCGAGCTCCGCGCGATGTGCGCGGAATATTTCGTCGATCAGCGCGAGCAGGAACAGCGCGTCCGTGCCGGGGCGGATGAAATGGTGCTCGTCGGCGACGGCGGCGGTCTCCGTGCGGCGCGGGTCGAGCACGACGACGCGGCCGCCGCGAGCCTGAACCGCTTTGATCCGGGCGCGCATCCCGGGCGCGGTCATGATGCTGCCGTTCGAGACCAGCGGGTTCGCGCCCAGGACGAGAAAGTAGTCGGTGCGGTCGACGTCCGGGATCGGGATCAGCAGCGGGTGGCCGAACATCTCGACGGCGGCGCGGTGGTGCGGCAGCTGGTCGACGCTGGTCGCGCTGAAGCGGTTGCGGGTCCGCAGCGCGCGCAGGAAACCGCCCGAGCTGAGCATCGTCCCGCTGTTGTGCACGTTGGGATTGCCCAGGTAGATCGCGACCGCGTCGTCGCCGTGGCGCATGACGATTGCTTTGAGTTTTTCGGCGACGAAGTCGAACGCTTCGTCCCACTCGAGCGGCTCCCAGCCGCCGGCGGTGCGGCGGATCGGCGTCTTCAGGCGGTCGGGATCGGCGTGCAGGTCGATCAGCGCGTTGCCTTTCGGACAGATGTGCCCGTGCGAGAGCGGGTCGAGCGCGTCGCCGCGCAGGTCGGTGATCGCGCCGTGCTCGACCGTGATCTCCAGGCCGCAGATCGCCTCGCAGAGATTGCAGGCGCGGAAGTGCTTGCCGTCGCGCATCGCCGTCATCGCTCCGCCTTCAAACCCTAAGCGAACGGTCCCTGGCCGCGCCAGAGCGCCCCTTCGGCCTTGCGGCGCGCCAGCAGACCTTCGTGGACGCTGCTTCCCGGATTCGAGTACAACAGCAGCGCCTGCGGAACGGCGCTCCAGTTCTTGTCGCGCAGGTCGCGGCTGATCGTCTCGAAGCCGCCGCTGCCGTAGAAACCGGGGCCGAGATTGTAGGCGAAGGAGATCAGCGCCGCGTGCATGTTTGCGTTCATCTGGTTCCAGAACGGCACCGTCGCGGCGAGCTTTTGGGCGTAGCCTTTGATGTCGTTCTGCAAGTACTGCTCGGCCTCCGCTTGCGTTATCGAGTCTCCGGGCTTCACCGGCTGCCCGTTCGGGTAGCGCGTCGTGCCGTAACCGATCGTCCACACGCCGACGCCGTCGTCGTACGCCTGCAATCGTAGTCCTTCGTAGTTCTTGACGATCGCGACGGCCTGGGGCGGCACCGCGCCGCCGCCGCCCGCTGCGGCTTGGTCGAGCTTCTGCTGCAGCGTCGTCACCGAGCCGGGCCCGATCTCGTCCGGCTGGCCGGCGGAGATGTCTTGCTTGAACTGCGCCCACGCGGCGCGCGTCTTCGGCCCCAGAATCCCGTCCGCGCCGCCGGCCGGGTAGCCCAGGGTTTGCAGCGCGGTCTGAAGCTCTTTGAGCTGCGGCTGCGTGAGTTTTTCGAGCGCCGTGGCGGCCTTGACCGCGGTGAGCTGCTGGAGCTTCATCGACACACACCTCCGGAGCTGGGCTGGGGCGCCCGAGGTGACGCTCATTCTTGGCCGTATCTCGAAACCATGCACCACGACCGTCACGGCGCGCGGCAGCCGGACCGCTTCGACCCCGCGCGCGCGGCCGTTCTCGACGACCCGGCGCGGTTCGGCTACGTGCCGCCCGACACGCTGCTGGCGGAGCTCGCGCCGGCGCCGTCGGCGACGCTGCTCGATTTCGGCGCCGGCACGGGGATGTACGCGGTCGCGCTCGCACAGCGGCGCCCGGACCTGCGCGTTCTCGCGCTGGACGAACAGCCGGCGATGCTCGAGCACGTGCGGGCCGCGGTCGAGCGGGCCGGCACGGCGAACGTCGAGGTCGTCGAGCCGCCGGCGCTCGAGGCGCTGCGCGGCATGGTGAACGCGGTGCTCGCGCTCAACGTGCTGCACGAGCTCGGCGACGCCGCGCTGGACGAGTTGCGCGCGCTGCTCGCACCGGACGGCAGGGCGCTGTTCGTCGACTGGAACGCGGAGGCCGAACGTCCCGTCGGCCCGCCCCGCGACCACGTCTATACGCCGGATGAAGCGGCGCGGCGTCTGGAACAAGCGAGCTTCTCCGTAGAACTGAGGCCGGCGCTTCCATACCACTTCGTGCTGCTCGCTCGACGCACGCGCTGAACATGCAAGTGTGCGATTGACAAATCATGCTGACCAGCCCTATGTAAAAGTGAATGAGACAAGATGAGTTTACAGCGCTTACGACCCGGCTCCGCCAAGCGTCCGACGTTCTTCGCAAGGAAGGCTGCCTGTTGCAGTCAATCTCGCGGCGTTACTTTCTCGTGTACGCATATGCCATGCAGGCCGCCGAAAAGCACGGTATTGGGTTTCGGCGCGGAACCGAGGCCGACGAGAACCGGCGACCGACGCATAACGCCTTACCGGCCATCGTCGAAGCACTCTATACTGGCCGGAACGTCGGCTCGGTGCTCGGCGGTGGACCTAGGCGTCACGCGAGCTGGGCGATTGACGGACCGTGAAGCGGCCCGCTATGCTTACCGTCTCCAAATCGACCGCAAGAACGCCGATTACGGCTTTGGGACAGTTCCCGAGCCATACGATCTCGCTAATGTCGATGAGCGCCTAGGGTGGGCAGATCGCATCGTGGAGGATTTACGGACACTATTATGACCGCAAACTATACGGACTCCGAGGTAGAGCGAGAGCTAACACGAGCGGAAGGTGTGTTGCGCCGCGCAAACAGCTTTTTTCTGGTAAACCTTATCAAGCTTATCGATATCGCGGCGCTGCGCGAAGGGCGTGACGAAGACGATTACCTTGTCGACGTTCCGGCAAGCCGGCTGCCCGAAGTGGGTCTTCAGATTGCGGATCTCAACTACGACGTGCGCCACCGCTTCGATGCTGATGTCAACGCCATGACGTTTGTGATCCATGGCTGACCGCACATATGCACCTGAACCCGGTCCTCGCCGCGAGGAAGGCACGCTACTATGACCGTGTTCAATACGGAACCGGATGTTGAGCGAGAGCTGAGTCGATTCGGCCGCGTGCTGGGCCGCGCGAGCGTCTTCTTGCTCGTAAATCTCGCCGCGATCGTCGACATGACGACGCTGCGAGAAGGGGACGGCGAAGACGACTACCTCATCGACGTCCCGGCAAACCGACTGTCCGAAGTGCGCCAGCCAATCGCGGAGCTCCACGAAGAGGTGCGGCGCCGCTTCGGCATAGACGTGACGGTCCGGGTGATGCCGGTCGCTGACTGATTGACGCGAGTCAGGCGAGGAGCGGTAAGCGGCGCACGCGGGACGAATCAGCCGCACATGCTTCGAGTCGTCGCTTTTGGCATCCTGACCGCTCTTTGCGCGCCGGCGAGCGCGTTGGCTCAGGCGGTGACTCCGTCGCCTTCGGGGTCGCCGCTGCCATCCGACGCGCTGCCGTTCGGACGGATGATCGCCGCCGGCGGCCGTTCCCAAATCGTATGGTCCCGCTGCCGCGGCGCGGACGGGCAGCCGGGGCGGTGGATCGTGGTCGACTCGGCCGAGATCGTGCATCCAACGTACATCGTCGAACGCTTCGCGCTGCCGCGCACGGCGCCCGAGTTTTCGAGGCCGAGCACGTTCTACGAATGCATCGGGGCCGACGGGGCTCCGGGTACGCCCGATCCGGCCGTGCCTGCGATGTCGACGCTGCCGGTAGGGACGAAGCTCCTCTGGGAGTCCGGCGTGACGATTCGCCGCGCAGGTGACACGGACCAGGACGCGTTTGAGGCGATGTTTCCCCGCGGGGGGCGCGCCTTTACCGACGCGGTCGGCCCCGTCGTCGTGAGCGGCGACCGCATCACCGTCTTCGCGCACGTGTACAGCATCGATGCGAGCCGGTACAGCCGCAAGGTTTCGATCGTTCGGCCCGGCTCGCGTTCCCCTGCCCAACCGGCCTCGTGCACGGTGGTCGTCCACGGTCCGTCCGGACACGAGCGCACCGTGACGACGCTCGCGAAGCCCTGCACGGCCTTGACGAACGAAGAGGTCACCGGCGCAGTCGCCGAGGCGCGCGCGACGATGAACGGCTGACCCGGGTTGACATAATACGATTTCGTAATATACGATATCGCCATAACGACGTTCTGAAGCCGGGGACTGCCGTGGACGATGAGATGCCGATCGACGAGCTCGTGCGGAGGCTCGGCGACTTGACGCTGCCCAACCAGCTGTTCCGCCACCGCGACCACCTGCGGTTCGCACACCACTGCTTGCTGCGCGACGGGTGGCCCTTCGCCCTCGACGCGGTCTCCGAGCAGATCGCGCGCTTCGCGCGGCATCACGGGCAGGCGCAGAAGTTTCACGCCACCATGACGGAGTGCTGGGTGCGGCTCGTCGCCGGGGCGCTCGCCGGCGAGCCGCGCGACTGCTCGTTCGAGCAGCTCGTCGCACGCCACCCGCAGCTGCTCGACAAGTCGCTGCCGCTGCGATACTACAGCCGGGAACGGCTGTTCGGCGAGGCGGCCCGGGTTCGCTGGCTCGAGCCCGATCGTCGCGCGCTCCCGCGTTGTCCGATCCATCGCGGGGTGGCGGCGTGAGCGGCCGGCGCACCGGCACGAGTGCACGGCGCAGCGGCGTCCGAGCCGTGCGTGCGCTCGCGGTTGCCGTAGCGATGTGGGCGGCGTGCCCGCAGAGCGCGGTTGCAGACGAACGCGCGGCGTTCTCCGGGTCGTTCAGTCTCACGCTGAAAACGCCGGCGCAGCAGGCGCTGCCGCTGTTCGATCCCGTCGGCGAAGCGGCGTGGGCGCCGGGCTGGGCTCCGGTCTTCGCGCGCGCGTCGGACCGGGCGGCGCTTCCCGACGGATCCGTCTTCACGACGCCCGGCCACGGCGAGCGCGCCTCGACCTGGGTGCTGCAGCGCTACGACCGGCGCGCGGGCGAGATCGTCTACACCGTCTTCGATCCGCAAGACGTGGTGGTTGCGATCCACATCACCGTGCGCGACCGTTCGCCGGGCGCTTCCGAGGCGCTGGTGCGCTATGACCTGGTCGCCACCAGCGCCGCGGGCGACCGGTTCGTGCAAGAGTTCGGCTCGTCGTTCCCGCACCTGCAACCGCATTGGCAGCACGCGCTCGACGCGGCGCTCGCACACCAGTCCTGAGGCGAACGACGTTCAGCACCTGACCTTCATCCCGCAGCTCCACCGCGCGACGCACGCCGTCGCGCTGGCGCTGGCCGCCGATCCGCAGCTCGACGTCTCGCAAGCCGAGGCGCACGTCCTCGCGCACCTCCACGAAAGCGGGCCTGCCCGCATCTCGGAATTGCACGAACGCTTCGGGCACCGCCGCTCGACGCTGACCAGCGTGCTGGACCGTCTCGAGCAGCGAGCGCTGATCGCGCGCAAGAACGATCCCGCGGACCGGCGCTCGTTCATCGTCAGCCTGACGCCGAGGGGACGGTCGCTCGCCGCCGCCGTGCATCGTGCGCTGCTCGAGATCGAGCGCGCGGCGCTCGCCGGATTGAGCAAAGGAAAGCGCGCGCAGGTGCGCGCGGCGCTCGATGCGTTCACCGCATCCGCCGAAGGACGCCGCGGGGCAGGACCCTAGACGTCCCCGAAGGCCGCTACGGAGAGATCCTGCCGCGGAGAGTTTCGGGAACGAATGCTAGACGAGTCGGAAGCAATCGCATCGAAGAAACATAACTTGTCCGACGCATTGCCTCCGGGATAATCACCAAATTCCAACCGTGAGGCCGGTCGGCGTCCGACGGGGCGATTATCGCTTCGAACCGTTCGCTTCGTGCCGCTTCACCGATTCGCTGAGTGAGCGGAAACCGCCCACGATCTTGATCACGCAGCCACGGCTTGTGTAGCTCACTCGCTGATACGCCCAGTTCTGCTTGCACGTAGAGATCGCGTAGATCCAAGACCTGGCTCAAGCTCACATCGAGGATCAGCATAGCGCGCTTCGGAACAGCCAAGAGTCCGGATGAGCGGATGATAGCCCCACCTCGAGAAGCGCCGTGCGCCGCCGACTCGCGACATAGTACGCCTCGAATGTGTGCTTGCGATTGAAGCGGCCGCCGCGTTGCGTAGATCCGAATCCCGACAGCGGCGAGCCTGCGTGCGTCATCTGAATGGAACGATAGAAGCGACCAGCAACCACGGTGCGTGGGACAACCCTGAGACGCTTTCTAAACCCTCGAACAGTCGTCAGATCGGCTGACCGCTCTCGAGAGCGTATACGAGCGTTTCCACGGACGGGAAATCGCCTTGGATGAGGAGATCCAAGGGCGACGCTTGGTCGAGTTGAGGCCGGGGACTCTTCAACCAAATCAACGTCGAGCGCCGTGAACCGAGGAGATCATCTAAGCGCGCGAGGAGCACGGCGATCTTTCGACCGGGCTTCTGAAGCCGCTCCGAGGTCGGATTGCTACGAAGCGCTCGCTCTGTCAGATGGGCGGTCTTGGCAATTTTACGAAGCGAGACATCCAAAGCTTCGGCTAGGGCGGGCGCCAGCACACGGCCCCGGGCGTCGAAAACCTCCTCAGCAGCCACGCGCTTGAGCGCTGCTCCCCCGATGCCCATGTCCTGTCGCTTCTGCGCGACCGGCACTTTGCCTTCCAGAAATTTTCCGCTCTACTGCCCGCCCGAGTCAGCGGAATAGTGCTGATCATCCGACCGGTTCGGTTTTGAAAAGCGCGTTCGGTCGTTCCGGTGTGGTCTCCGCGCTCGCCGCCGTCGTCATCGGCCCGCCTTACCCCGCAAGTCGCGACGAAGGGCGAGCAACCGAATCGTGCCGGTCAGGCTGGCGACAGCTCGACCCACGTCGGCGCATGGTCGCTCGTCTTCTCGCGTGCGCGTACGTCGCGATCGACGCCCGCGGCGACCAGGCGCCGCGCGACGGCGGGGCTGAGCATGATGTGGTCGATCCGCAGGCCCGCATCGCGGCTGAACGCGTTCCGGAAGTAGTCCCAGAACGTGTAGATGCGTTCTCCGGGATGGAGCGTCCGCACCGCATCGGTCCATCCCTGCTCCGCAAGCCGGTGAAACGCGGCTCGAACTTCGGGACGAAAGAGCGCGTCGTCGACCCACCGCTCCGGCTTGTACACGTCGAGCTCCGTCGGCATCACGTTGTAATCGCCGGCCAGCACCACGGGAACGTCACGCGCGAGCAGCTCGCGAGCGTAGGCGAGGAGCGCGTCGAACCACGCGAGCTTGTAGTCGAACCTGGGACCGGGCGCGGGATTCCCGTTGGGGAGATAGAGGCATCCGATCAGCAGGCCGTCGACCGACGCCTCGATGTAGCGCGAATGCGAGGCGTCCGGCTCGCCCGGCAATCCAGCGCGCGTCTGCACCGGTGGCTCCCCGCGCTTTAAGATCGCGACGCCGTTCCAGCTCTTCTGCCCCAGCCAGATCGCGCCGTATCCTGCAGCGCGGATCGCGTCGGCCGGAAACTTTTCTTGCGGCGCCTTGAGCTCTTGCAGGCAAACGACGTCGGGCCTCGCTTGTGCGAGCCAATCGAGCAGCACCGGGAGCCGCCCGTTGACGCCGTTGACGTTATACGTCGCGATCTTCATCCGGTCGCGCTAGCGGCTGAGAATGATGTGGGTGGCGTTTTCCGTGGCTTGATGTTCGGTGACGCGGTAGCCGAGCGCCGGCAAGTCGATTCCGCCGAACATCGCTTCACCTTGACCGAGCACGACCGGCGACATGGCGAAATGGAGCTCGTCGATCAGGCCGGCGCGAAGATATTGACGCACCGTCTCGACGCCACCGCCGATCTTCACGTCGCGACCGTTGGCGGCAGCCTTCGCCTGTTCCAGTGCCGACTCGATCCCGTCGGTCACGAAGATAAAGGTTGTTCCGCCTTCCATCTCGATCGGATCGCGCGGATGGTGCGTGAGCACGAACGTCGGCGCGTGATAGGGCGGATTGTCGCCCCACCAGCCCTTCCAGCTCTCGTCCGGCCAAGCGCCGCGGATCGGTCCGAACATATTGCGGCCGAGAATGAACGCGCCGAAGCCGTCCATCGAACGATGCGCGTAGGCCTCGTCGACGCCGTCCGAGCCGCCGTCCTGTCCGGTCATCGCCCGGAACGTGCGCGTGCCGAAGAACCATTGAAACATCTCCGGCCCACGCTTGCCAAGCGGGTTTTCAAGACTTTGGTCGGGCCCTGCTCCGAAGCCGTCGAGCGAGATGGAAAAACCTGCGACGCGAACTTTCGCCATACGGTGAGCCCTTCGTGTTCCGACGTGATCGTTCCGGCTGTATGGTCTAAGTCACTGATTGTGAGGCGCTGCAAGTCTAATCGGATGAGCCCTCGTGTTGGGATAGCACTTGGAGGTAACGGTCCAAAGCCTTGCGTTCCAACTCGGCCATGTAGAACAGAAATGGCGCGGGGTTCCCCACGCCCGGCACTTCGACCTGAGCGGCATGGATGACATCGAAGTACTTCGCCTTCTCTTGTGGATCAATGAGTATCGGCGCGTAGCCTTCGCGGATCAGGTGAAGGTTCTGCAGCAGCCGTGCCGTGCGGCCGTTTCCGTCCTTGAACGGGTGGATGGTCAACAGATCGAAGTGCAGGCGTGAAGCGATGTCGACGGGATGGACACCAGCGGCTTGGTCTTCGTGGTACCGCTCCATCATCTCGTCCAGCAACGCCGGAACCTTCATATAATTTGGCGGCACGTGCTGCGAGCCCCGAATGCTGACGCGCTCCTGGCGCACCTCGCCGGCGATCGGACTGTCCTTACCGACCACTGCTCGGTGCAGGTCGAGCACCCGCTCCAGAGTCAGCTCTACGCGCTTTTGTGCGAAGTCGAGCATCAGCGCGTAGGCCTCGGCGCCGTGCACGGCGTCGAGGTGGTCTTGGAGCGGCTTGCCGCCGATGGTGACGCCACTCTCGAGGACGACGATCGTCTCGCCGTGGGTCAGCGTACTGCCTTCGATGGCGTTCGTCGCATAGACGAACAAGGCGTCTTCCGCGCGCCAGTGCGGCCACAACACTTCAAGCTGCGCCTGGGTCAGCGGGCGCAGCTTCTCGATGTCACGTCTTCGGCTGGAGATTTCGTCCATGGCGGTCCTTAGCGTAGAGATTACCACACGAAAGTACGAAAACCCCAGGCCGTTGAGGCAAAATGCTCTCGGTTCTCCCACAAGAGGCGTGCACTTAGGTATATGGTGCGTCGAAATGTGATGCTATACTAGTCGATGGACCGGATGCGCGCTCAGCGCATCGGTCAGTAAAACCGAAGCGGCCCGATCAGCGGTAGGACGCTGACCGGGCCCGTCACCCGATGAAGGACCATCGAATGACAATCCGCGAGTTCGACGCACGCGCGTCGACCACCCGGCCCGTATCCTCGCGTGAGGATCGCGGCCGCCGTTCCACGGCCAGAGCCGCCTGGCTCCTCGGCCGGTTCATCCGCCGCGAGCCCGTCCGTGGGACTCGGGCGTAGCGTCCACGCGCGCTGACGTTGGACAGGGCTCGGTTGCGGCGCACGCGGCTTTTCCAATTTGAATCGCCGTGACGCGATCTCATCTATGCCGCCGAGAATATGCGCTTAAAAAATGGAAGAGCCCTCGGTACGCTCACCGAGGGCTCTTCGCAGTGGCCTAGGCTGTCGTGGCCGTTCTACCGCAAAAAGTCCCTCGGCGTAAAGCCTGCGCCGCGTCGGCGCAAACGGCCGTTTCGGACGGATCGTCGTTAGACGTAGCCGAGGAGCGCGAAGATGTCGGACTTGGGGGCCAGCGGAAAATCGAGCGTACGACTCAGCTCGCATCGCGGGCACCGTACGGAGCATCTGTACCTTGTGGTCGAAAATGCTGCGTGCATCCAAGACGTTCAGTACGGTACCCTCGATCGTGGTACGCTGCGCGCCGGGTATCACGCCGGCCGAGTCGGAAAAAATGTCGATCCGCATACGCGTTGTCGGATCGACCAGCTGGATCATCGCCTTCGGCACGCCGGGTCGCGCACGATGGTAGTGTGAGACGAGGAAGTCTCGTGTCACGCTCGGCGGAATTGCTTTCAGGCAGCGGGCGAGGAAGTCGAGATCGCCGACGACGGCGCGGCGAGCGGGTCGCCCGGCCGCTGCGAGATGCAGCTCGATCGCCGCGCCGCCGGTCAGCGCAACGTCGTCGGCGTCGAGATGGGCCACTAGCCGCGCCACCGAGAGCGCGGCCCGCCGCGTCAGACCGATTCGAGCTCCGCGGTTTCGTTGTCGTGCTGCTGCGCGTCGAAGGCGGCGCGCTTCGACTTCGCGGCGGCGTCGGCGAGCGAACCCTCCGGCGCGGCTTTCGAGGCGGCGAGTGCTTCGATCCCTTTCTTCACCGAGCCCAGCGCGCTGCTCAAGCGCACGTCGAGATCGGTGAGGACCTGCGCCGCGTACGCGTCTGCGCCTTCGCGGACGCGCGCCGCCTTCTGCTCGGCTTCCTTCAGCACGATCTCGGCGGTAGCGCGCGCGCGGCGGACGATCTCGTTGTCGTCGATCTGCGCGCTGGACGCCGACGACGCCTCCGCGACGATTGCTTGCGCCTTCTCCTGCGCCTCGCGCACGAGCCGGTCGCCGTTCTTCGCGATCGTGCGCGCTCGGCCAACCTCTTCGGGCAGCGAGGCGCGCAGCTTCTCGATCAGCTCGAGCAGCTTCTCCTCGCTCACGATGCGGTATCCCAGCGGAAGCACCGTGCCTTGCTTCACGGACGCTTCGAGCTTATCGATCACGCGATAGACGGACATGCGCTTCCTCCTAGGTCTTGTGCGGGGCGGGGCGTTTCGACTGCATGACGTGCAGCACGGCGGGCGGGACGTACTCGGCGACGTCGGCGCCGAGGTTGTAGACTTCCTTGACCAGGGTCGAGCTGACGAACGACCATTTCGGATCGCTGGGGAGAAAAACCGTGTCGACGCCCGAGAGCGAGCGGTTCATCAGCGCGGTCGACATCTCGCTCTCGAAGTCCGAGACGACGCGCAGGCCTTTGACGATCACGGTCGCCTCGGCGCTGCGCACGAAGTCGGCCAGCAGGCCGCGGAAGTGCGTCACCTCGACGTTCGGCAAGCTCTTCACCGACTCGGCGATCATCGTCTCGCGCTCGTCGAGCGTGAAGAGCGGCTCGCGCTTCTGCGGGTTGACGACGACCGCGACGACGACCTTGTCGAAGATCGCCGCCGCGCGCTCGATCACGTCCAAATGGCCGCACGTCAGCGGGTCGAACGAGCCCGGGTAGATTGCTGAATGGCCGCGCTGTGCGACGCCGTCGTTCACGCGGCTTCCTCCAGCGGGCGCAGAAACTCCAGCGCGACCTCGCCGTAGCGCTCGCTGCGCTCGAGGCGCATCCGCGGGTCGTCCGGCGCCGTTTCGCGCGCGGAGTGCTCGTAGACGACCGTCGTGCTCGGGCCGATCGCGCGGCGCGCGCGCAGCGCCTCGAACGCGGCCGACGGGTAGTCGTAGCGGTACGGCGGGTCGGCGAAGACGAGGTCGTAGCGGCCGTCGAGCGCGCGCACGGCGCGCTCGGCCGGCGCGTTGACGACGTCAACCTGCTCGGCGAGGCCCAACTCGCGCGCAGTGGCGCGCAGCGTCTCGGCAGTCGGGCGGTGCTTTTCGACGAAGGTGACGTGCTTGGCGCCGCGCGAGAGCGACTCGAAGCCGAGCGCGCCGCTCCCGGCGAAGAGGTCGAGGACCTGCGCGTCGTCGACGCGCGAGCCGAGGATCGAGAAGAGTGCTTCCTTCACCCGGGCCGGCGTCGGTCGAACCGCGCGTCCGGGGGGTGATGGAACACGCCGGCTGCGCAGCGTGCCGCCGGTGATCGTCAGCGTCCCCATATGAGTTATGGGGCGATGGTGTTCTCGACCAGCGCCTCCAGCTCCCCTAACGCGCGGATGATGCGGGTCGGCGGCGGGAGATCCTGTGGATAACTCTGGTTCTCCCAGTTGAACCAGACCGCGCGCAGCCCCGCCGCGAGCGCGCCGCCGGCATCGCCGCGCGCGTTGTCGCCGACGTACCACACCTGCTCGCGCGGAACCTCGAGCGCGGCGACGAGCGCCTCGAACGCGGCGCGCTCGGGCTTGACGGCGTGGATCGCGTCGCTGACGAGGATCTGCAAGCCGAGCGATTCGTCGCCGAGCGCGCGCGCGATCTTCTTCTGCTGCAGCGGCGTCCAGCCGTTGGTGAGGATTGCGCGCGGCACGCCGCGCGCGCGCAGCGAAGCGAGCAGCTCGACCGCGCCGCCGATCGGGCGAACCACCTCGTCGACGAGCGCGTAGCAGCATTCGCGCCAGCGCTCCGCGCTCGCCGAAGACGCGGGCACGCCGAGCAGCTCGGCGAAGCGGCGGAGCATCTCGTCCATCGACGTCGCGCCAGCGCGAAAGTCGGCGAGCAGCGCTTCGACCTGCTTGCGAACACGCTCGTCCTGCGAGTCGAGCGCGCGGCCCAGCTCGCGCGCGTAGTCGTACATCGCACGGCGCTCGAGCCCGTTGTCGACGCCCAGCGTGTGGTCGAAGTCGAACCCGAGCGCGATCATGCGGTGATCAGCATTGCGCGGGCGGAGGCGCTTTCGTCGAGGAGGGCGAGGAGGGGCGGTGCTCGAGCTGGTCCAGGTCGGGGTCGGCGGCGACGAGCGCGTCGGCGGCTTCTTTGGCGCGCATGTAGAGGGCGAAGTCGTCGACGATGCTGCCGATCGTCTCCGCTTCGCCGGCTTGCGCGGTGCCGGCGAGCTCGCCGGCTTTGCGCAGGCGCAAGTCTGCTTCGGCGATCTCGAAGCCGTCGGTGGTCTGCTCCAGGACGTCGAGGCGCTCGACTTCGCCGGCGTCGTCCGGCGGCACCAGAATGCAGTACGACTCGGCGACGCCGCGGCCGACGCGCCCGCGCAGCTGGTGCAGTTGCGCGAGGCCGTAGCGGTGCGCGTCGAGGACGACCATCACCGAAGCGTTCGGGACGTCGACGCCGACTTCGACGACCGTGGTCGAGACGAGCACGTCGGTCTCGCCGCGCTTGAAGCGGTCCATCACCGCGTCCTTCTCGCGCGGCGACATGCGGCCGTGAATCAGATCGACGCGCAGGTCGGGGAAGACCGATGTCTTCAGGCGCTGCGCCTCTTCGACCGCGGTGACCAGCTGCGGCGCGTCGGCGGAGTCGTTCGCTTCAATGGCGGCGGCCACGACGTACGCCTGCTGTCCGCGCGCGACGGCTTTGCGCACCAGCTCGTAGACTTCGTGCTTGCGGCTCTCGCGCACGACGAAGGTGCGGATCGGCGTGCGGCCGGGCGGGAGCTCGTCGATGATCGAGACGTCCATGTCGGCGTACTTCGTCTGCGCGAGCGTGCGCGGGATCGGCGTCGCCGTCATCGCGAGCGTGTGCGGCGCGGTGCTCTTGTCGCGCAGCGTCCGGCGCTGGTTGACGCCGAAGCGGTGCTGCTCGTCGATCACCACCAGGCCCAGGTCGCGGAACGCAACCGACTCGGTCAGCAGCGCGTGGGTTCCGACGGCGAGCGCGGCTTCGCCCGACGCGATCCGCTCTTCGGCGCGGCGGCGCTCGCGCGCAGCTTGCGAGCCGAAGACCGCTTCGACCGTCACGCCGAACGGGAGCAGCAGCGGCGCCAGCTTTGCGGCGTGCTGCGCGGCGAGGATCTCGGTCGGCGCCATCAGCGCCGACTGCACGCCGCCTTTGTGCGCGAGCACGATCGCCGCGGCGGCGACCAGCGTCTTGCCGCTGCCGACGTCGCCTTGCAGCAGCCGGTTCATCGGCGCCGTGCGACCCATGTCGGCCCAGATGCGCTCGATGACGCGGCGCTGCGCCGCGGTCGGCCGGAACGGCAGCTCGGCGGCGAACGCGTCCCATGCGCCGGCCGGGACGTTCAGCGCGCGCGCGCCGCCGGCCGCTTCGCGCCGAGCGCGCTTCACCGCGGCGGCGAGCGCGATCGCGAAGAACTCGTCGAACACGATCCGCTCGCGCGCCCGCGCGATTCCTTCCAGCGTGCGCGGCGCGTGCACCTCGCGCCACGCCTGCGCGAGCGGCGGGAAGCGAAACTTGCGCACCAGCGCGGGCGGCAGCGCGTCGGTGTGCTGCGCGATCATCCGCTCCAAGTTCTTCGCGACCGCGGCGCGGATCGTGCGCGTCGGCAGATCCTTCGACGCCGCGTAGACGGGGATGATCTCGCCTTCGTAGCGTTCGTTCTCGCGCAGCACGCGGTAGGCACCGACGTTGATCTCGGGGAGCAGCGTGCCGCCGCGCGCGACGCGACCGGCGACGAAGACGCGATCGCCCGGCGCAAGCTTCCCGGCGACGTACCGTTGGCCGAACCACTTCGCCTCGATCGTGCCGCTCTCGTCGCGCAGCATCGCGGTGACGAGCTGAAAGCGCCCGCGGCCGCGGCGCTCTTTGACGCTGAGCACGGTGCCGACGACGATCGCTTCGCCTTCGCGCAGGCTCGCGATCGGCATCGGCTCCCGCCAGTCGCGGTACGCGCGCGGAAGATAGCGCAGCAGATCGTCCGGCGCGTGCACGCCCAGCTCGGCGAACTTCGCCGCCGTTTCGGGGCCGATCCCCGCGAGCCCACTTAATCCGTGGGTTTGGCGCGTCGCGATAGCTCTGCTCCCACCTCGTCCAGCGAGACGCCGCGCTCGGCCAGCAGCACCAGCGCGTGATACAGCAGGTCCGCCGTCTCCCACACCAGCTCGCCGCGGTCGGCGTTCTTCGCGGCGATCACGACCTCGGTCGCTTCTTCGCCGATCTTCTTGCCGATGCGGTCGACTCCGCCCGCGAACAGCTTCGCGGTGTACGAGCCTTCGATCGGATGCCGTTTGCGCGAGTCGATCGTGCGCGCGAGCGCGCCGATCGCCGTCGCGAACGCGGCGGCGTCCGGCGCTTCGGCCGCGTCCTCGAGCGGCAGCGTCGTCGCGAAGCACGACGCCGCGCCGGTGTGACAGGCGGGACCGTTCGGGACGACGCGGTAGAGCAGCGCGTCGGCGTCGCAGTCGACCGAGACCGAGACGACGCGCTGTGTGTTCCCCGAGGTCGCGCCTTTGTTCCACAGCTCGTTGCGCGAGCGGCTCCAGAGCCACGTCGAGCCGGTTGCGAGCGTGCTCTCCAGCGCCTCGCGGTTGGCGTACGCGAGCGTGAGCACCGCGCCGGTCGCCGCGTCGGCGATCACCACCGGCGCCAGGCCGTCGGCGTCCCACCGAATCTCGGGCAGCGTTTTCATACGGCGACCTCGTCGCGGCGCACGACGATGCCGGCGGCGGCGAGCGCGTCCTTCACCTCGGCGATCGCGAGCTCGGCATAGTGGAACAGCGAGGCGGCGAGCGCGGCGTCGGCGTCAGCTTCGCGAAAGACCTCGACGAAGTGCGCGATCGCGCCGGCGCCGCCCGAAGCGATCACCGGCAAATTGCACGCGTCGCGGATCGCGCGCGTCAGCGGGAAATCGAAGCCGTCGCGCGTGCCGTCGCGGTCGATCGAGGTGACGAGCAGCTCGCCGGCGCCGCGGCGTTCGCATTCGGACGCCCAGCCGATCGCGTCGCGGCCGGTCGGCGTTCGGCCGCCGTCGACGACCACCTCGAAACCGGACGGCGTCACGCCGGGCGCGCGGCGCGCGTCGATCGCGACGACGACGCACTGCGCGCCGAAGCGCCGCGCGGCCGCTTCGATCAGCGCCGGATCGCGCACCGCGGCGGAGTTCATGCTGACCTTGTCGCAGCCGGCGCGCAGCAAGTCGTTCACGTCTTCCACCCCGCGCACGCCGCCGCCGACGGCGAACGGAATCGTCAGCTCGCGCGCGACGGCGCGCACGACGTCCAGCGTTGCTCGGCGCCCTTCCACCGTCGCGGTGATGTCGAGAAAGACCAGCTCGTCCGCCCCTTCCGCCTCGTAGCGGCGGGCGAGCGCGACCGGATCGCCGGCGTCGCTCAAATCGACGAAGCGCACGCCTTTGACGACTCGGCCGTCCTTGATGTCCAGACACGGGACGATCCGTCGAGCCAACACGACCAGCTGCCTTTTCGCCGTGCTACGCCCGGGCGCTTTCACCGAGCGGCGAGAACCCGGTCGCGACGCTCTCGTCTTCCTGGACGACACGCAGCGCGAGGATCGCCAAGTCGTCCTGCACGCCGCCGCTGTAGGCGTCTGCCGAAGCGACCAGCAGGTCGCACATCGCCTGCGGGTCCGAGGGCGCGTCGCGCAGGATGGTGACGACGCGGTCTTCGCCCAGCATCTCGCCCGCGTCGTTGCGCGCTTCGCCGAGGCCGTCGGTCGCGAGCAGCACGACGTCGCCGAGCGCCAGCGGAACCGCTTCGGTCTCGTACGGCTCGTCGGGGTCGAGGCCGACGATCGAACCGGTCGGCGGGAGCGCTTCGATCAGCGTTCCGCGGCGCACGTACGCCGTTCCGTGGCCGGCGCTCGCGTAGTGCAGCGTGCGCGTGCGCGCGTCGAACGCGCCGAGAAACAGCACCACGAACACCGACGGGTCGTCGAACGTGTCGATGAACAAGCGGTTGAAGCGCCGCACGACGTCGGCCGGGTCGTCCGCGCCGGCGGCCAGTGCGCGGATCGCGTACTGCGCGAACGCCGCGTGGCGCGCCGCTTCGATCCCTTTCCCGCTCGCGTCGGCGATCAGGAACCAGCCCAGGTCGTCCGATGCGCGCCAGGCGTCGAGCACGTCGCCGCCGATCAGCGCTTCGCGGGTCGCCGACGCGTACGCCGAGCCGATGTCGGTCGCGACAAGCCGCTGTCCGCGCACCCGCAAGGTGCGCTGCAGCGCGTCGACCAGCGCTTGGCCTTCGGCCAGCCGGGCGACGGCGTTCGCGCGGCTCGCCGCGTACCACAGCGCGACGATCGCGAAAAGCGTGATGAAGCCGGCGCTGATTGCGACGGTCGCATTGATGCGCCGCCGCAGCGCGATGTCGACCCGCTCGCTGGCCCGCGTGAGCACTTGGCGCAGCGCGGCGGCGTCGCTGCTCATCTGGTCGGTGAGGAACTTTCCTTCTGACTGCTTGGTGTAGGCACCGGGCGCGTCTGGGTTGCGCAACAGCGGGATCGCGACTTCCTGCTCCCACGTGCCATGCCGCGCGAGCATGTCGTCGACGGTGGGGATCCCTTCGGGGATCCCGGCTTCACCGAGCCGGGAGCGCAGCGTGCGGCCCTGTTGCTCGAAGAGCGGGTTCGGTGGCTTGTTCTCGTCGAGGAACGCCGGGTTGCGGGTCGAGAGGTAGCCGCGCAAGGACGTCTCTTCGGCGAGTTGCATGCGGAGCAGCGCGTCGAGGTCGGAGCGGGCGTTCGCCAGCCGAAACTGTGCCCCTGACGCAGCGTCCAGTTGCCGAACGCCGATCAGCGGGCCCGCGATCGCCGTCGCGAGGAAGGCGAGGACCAGTAGAACGATTGGAGGCGACGCCCAGAATCGAACTGGGGGTGGAGCTTTTGCAGAGCTCTGCCTTACCACTTGGCTACGTCGCCCGGAGCGTTTGGAGCGGGTGGCGGGAATCGAACCCGCGCGTCGACCTTGGGAAGGTCACAGGCTACCATTACATCACACCCGCGCCGGGGCGGCTCGCACCGTTCCGCGCCCTCGGGCGCGAACCCTGGCGTCTCCCCGAACGTTCCCATGGGTACGACTGATCTCGGCAACGTGCCGGACGATCCCCGGAGGACCCATGAAACGCCTGCTCGCCCTCACCCTGAGCCTCGGCCTGGCCGCCCTGGGCAGCGCTGCCCCGGTGCTCGCGCAGACCAGCGACGAACAGCTCGAGATGCAGATCGGTCAGCAAGAGTACCAAGCGCTGCAACAAAAGGGCGAGATCATCTCCAACTCGCCGTACTACGCGATTCTGAACCCGATCGCCCAGCAGATCAAGCGCGTTGCCGACCCGCAATACTTCCATCCGTTCCAGTTCATTCTCGTGCACGAATCGGCGCCGAACGCGTTCGCCGTGCCGGGCGGGAACGTCTACGTCACCGACTCGCTGATGCGCTTCGTGCAGAACCGCGAAGAGCTCGCCGGCGTCCTCTGCCACGAGACCTCGCACGACATCCACCACGACGTGCTGCACCTCTACCAGAAGCAGCAGAAGACCGCGACCGCCTACACGATCGGCGACATCTTGGCCAACATCGCGACCGGCGGCCGCGCGTCGCGCACGATCGACACCGTCGCGAACCTCGGTTTCACGCTGCAGTCGCAGAACTACTCGCGCGACGTCGAAAGTGCCGCCGACCACAAGGGTGCGATCACGTGCGCCGAAGCCGGCTCGAACCCGTGGGGCATGGTCTGGCTCTTCCAGCAGTTCGAAAAATCAGACACGGGCGGCCAGATGGAAATGCTTTCGGACCATCCCACCGACCAGCACCGCATCGACGACCTCAAGCGCGAGTTCGCCTCCGATCCGCAACTGTTCGGCCGCTTCCCCTCCAGCATAGCCTACGCGACGCCGCTCGGCCAGAACCCGCGCGCGACGACCTCGCAGGCCCGCTCGGCCACGCGTAGCACGGCATACCGCCGCACGACCCGCAAACCAAAGGGCATGTTCCCGCCGGGCTCCGGCTACAAGTACTAACCGGCCCAAGCGCGCGCCCGAACGGAAGGCGCGCACCGCGACGACGTGAAAGCCCGGGATTCCTCGGGCTTTCCTAGTTCCTACGGAGTTTTTCGTGCATCCGACTCACCTGCTTCGTCTCGCGGTTCGCGCGCTCGGCGCGACCGCTTTCCTCGCGCTGTTCGCAACCTCGCTCCCGAACCTCACCGCCGGCGCGCGCGCGGCGTCGCCGCCCGTCGCGAACGCGCCGGCGATCGATCTGTCCAACATCGATCCGACCTGCAAAGCGTGCGACGACTTCTACCAGTTCGCCACCGGCGGCTGGACGAAGCGCACGACGCTGCCGCCCGGCCGCCCGCGCTGGGGCGGTTTCGACGAGCTCGCGCAGCGCAACCGCGACGTGCTCCACACCATCCTCGAAGACGACGCGAAGATCGCCAACGCGCCGGCCGGCAGCGATCAGCAGAAGCTGGGCGCGTTCTACGGCGCGTGCATGGACGAAGCGGCCGTCGAAAAAGCCGGCACCGCACCGATCGCGCCGCTGCTCGACCAGATCACCGCGATCCACGACGTTCCCTCGCTGACGACGACGATCGCCGCGCTGCAGCGCGACGGCGTCAGCGGCGGGTTGCCGCTGTACGCGACCGCCGACACGAAAGACTCTTCGAAACAGATCGCCGCGCTCGCCTTCGGCGGCCTCGGCCTCCCCGACCGCGACTACTACTTCAACACCGGCGAGCGCGCCGACAAGATCCGCGCCGCCTACCACGACTACGTCGCCACGCAGCTCCAGAACCTGGGCGACGATCCCGCCAAAGCGCAGTCGGAAGCGACCGCGCTGATCGGGCTCGAGACGAAGCTCGCCGAAGCGACGCCGAAGCGCGCCGACTTACGCGATCCCTACAAGACGTACAACCCGACGCCGCTCGCGAAGCTCGCGAGCCTCGGCCCGCACATCCCGTGGAAATCGTTCTTCGCCGCGCACGACGCGCCCGCGTTCGACATGGTCGACGTCGCGGTTCCCGCGTACGTGACCGCGTACGACAGCGCGCTCAGCACGGTGCCGCTCGACACGTGGAAGGCGTACCTGCGCTTTCACGTCGCCGACGGCTACGCGAACGCGCTGCCGAAGCGCTTCGACGATGCCAGCTTCGCGTTCCACAGCGGCGTGCTGCTCGGGGTGAAGGACCAGCTTCCGCGCTGGCAGCGCTGCACGAGCGCGAGCGACGCCGCGCTGCGCGACCCGCTCGGCAAAGCGTACGTCGCCGCCGCGTTCCCGCCCTCGGCGAAGGCGCGCGCGCAGGCGCTCGTCGACAACCTGCAGGCGACGCTGCACGACGACATCTCGACCCTCTCGTGGATGAGCGCGCAAACGAAGACGCGCGCCGAGGCGAAGCTCGCCGCGTTCACCAAAAAGATCGGCTATCCCGACAAGTGGGAAGACTATTCCGGCCTGCAGATCGCGAGCGGCGCGCCGTACGCCGCCGACATTCTGGCGGTGCGGCGCTGGAACGACGCGCGCAACCTCAAGCGCATCGGCACGCCGACCGACCGCGCGCGCTGGGGCATGTCGCCGCCAACCGTCAACGCGTACTACAACCCCTCGAACAACGAGATCGTCTTCCCCGCCGGAATCCTCAGCCCGCCGTTCTTCAACGCGACCGCCGACGACGCGGTCAACTACGGCGCGATCGGCGCGGTGATCGGTCACGAGATGACGCACGGCTTCGACGACCAGGGCCGCCAGTTCGACGCGAAAGGCGACCTGACCGACTGGTGGACGCCCTCCGACGCGACCGCGTTCAACGCCAAGGCGCAGTGCATCGTGAACGAGTTCGACGCCTTCGAGCCGGCGCTGGGCGCGCACGAGAACGGCAAGCTCGTGGAAGGCGAAGCGATCGCCGACCTCGGCGGACTGACGATCGCCTACAAGGCGTTCGAAAAAACGCCGCAGGCGAAGGCGCACAAGAAAATCGACGGCTACACGCCGGAGCAGCGCTTCTTCCTGGCCTACGCGCAGGTGTGGCGCTCGATCGCGACCGAGGGCTACATCCGCCAGATCGCCGCGACGAACGAGCACCCCTGGGACAAGTACCGCGTTATCGGCACGCTCTCGAACATGCCCGAGTTCCAGTCGGCGTTCCAGTGCGCCGCGACCGACAAGATGGTGCGCAAGGACCGCTGCCAGATCTGGTAGCGGCCCTCCGCCCCGAACAACAGCGCGCTAGGGGTGCGCGGCGGCGACGGCGTTGCCGGCGTTCAGCCGCCCCGCCCCTTGGCGCGTGTTGGAAATCCCCGCAATCGGATCGGCGGTCTGCTGCAGCAGCTGCATCACCGTCGCCGGCGAGAGCGAGCGCGGTCCGCCGTGAAAGGCTTCCATCAGCGCGACCGTTCCCGCGACTTGCGGCGAAGCTTGCGAGGTGCCGTTGAAGAGCACGATGCAGACGCCGCCGGAGTTCGAGCAGCGGTCCTTCGCGAACGCTGCCGTCGTCGTCGAATATCCTTCGATCCAGTGCAGCAGATCGCTGTCGCCGGTGCCCGACGCATCGCCGCCCGGCGCGACCAGCGTCGGCCCGGAGTTGGAATACGACGCGACGGTCTCGGCGACGATCGAGGCGTACACGTTCGGCGTCGCGTCCTGCACCGCCGACGCGCCGACCGCGATCACGCCCGGATACGCCGCCGGATAGTCCGGCTGGTTTCCGTCCGCGCCCGGGAAATCGTTCCCGGCCGCCGCGACGACGACCACGCCCGATTGAATCGCGAACGCCACGGCGCCTTGCTCCGCCGCGTCGACGCCTGCGCTCTGCGGCGATCCGATGCTCAAGTTGATCACCGACGCGCCGTTCGCGACCGCGTCGCGAATCGCGATCGCTTCGTCGGCGCCGTCGGCGGTCTGACAGTCGCTCTGCGCCGTCGCCGGCGGAAAGATGCGATACGCCTGCACGTGCGTGGAGTAGCCGACGCCGGCGAAACCGTACGCGTCGTTGGCCGCGGCGACCGCGAGCCCGGCGACGTTGGTGCCGTGCCCGTTCGTGTCTTGCGCGGAGCCCGGTCCGGTCGTGCGCACCGAGTTGACGACCGACTCGCGCACGTCGAAGACGAAGTCCGGATTCGACTCGTCGACGCCCGTGTCGAGCACGGCGACCGAGACGCCGGCGCGCCCGTGCGTGAGCTGCCACGCGCCCGGATCGACGTTCGTCTTGTAGAGATACCATTGATCCACGTTGTCGAGCAGCGGATCGTTCGCGAACGGATCGGAGAGCGGAACCCGCAGGTGCACCGGCTGCACGTCGACGACGCCCGCGCTGCTGCGCAGCCGCGCCGCCGTCGCGGCGTCGTCGCTGCCGGGCGGCAGCGTGAGCACGCGATGCGTCACCCCGCCTTCAGTCCCCGCGTCGACCGCCCGCGTCACCCGCGCGACCGAATCAATGGTGCGCGCCGCGCCGGCCGTCGCCCCGGCGCGATAGCTGACGTACAGCCGGTTCGGCGCGATCCACGAGCTGGGCCGGCCGGCCGCGCGCGCGAGCCGTGCGTTGCCGGCCGCCGCGCTCCCCACGCTGGTGCAGTTCGACGGCGCAGGCGTGGGCGTGACGACCGGCACCGGCGGCGTCCCGCTGCTGCCGCTGCTGCCCCCGCCTCCGCACGCGGCAAGCATACCAGCCGACAGCACGGCAGCGGTTCTCTTGAGAAAGCCGGTGGCGCGAAGCGTCATCGCAGCAGCGTACCGCAAATTTCTGAGACGGCAGTGAGGAGCGGCGCACAACCCAGGAGGACGCCTGCCGCCTCGCGGAACGAACGCCGCGTGACGATACTCCGCCCCGCAGCAATGCTCGCGTTCATCGCGCTCGCCGTTTCGCCGGCATCCGCTCGCGGCGCCGCGCCCGTCGACGTGGCGATTCAAACCAGCGCCGGAACGATCGTGGTGCGGCTCGATCCCGCGCGTGCGCCGATCACGGTGAAGAACTTCCTGCACTATGTCGACCTCGGAACGTACAACGGCGCGACGATCTACCGCACGCTGCGCCGCGCCACCGAGCCGCAGTCGCGCATCGAAGTGATCCAAGGCGGGCTCAACCCGCAAGCGGCGAACCCGATGATCAAGCCGATCCCGCTCGAGCCGACGTCGAAGACCGGCTTGCACAACGCCGACGGCACGATCGCGATGGCGCGCACCGCCGACCCGAACTCCGCCACGACCGAGTTCTTCATCGACATCGGCGACGACCGCTTCCTCGACGCCGGCGGCCCGCTCGGCCCCGGCTACGCCGCCTTCGGCAAAGTGATCCGCGGCATGGACGTCGTCCGCAAGATCCATCGTGCTCCGGCCAGCGGTGAGTCGCTGACCCCGCCGATCCGCATCATCAAAGTCTCGCGCGTGCGATGAGGTACGATCGTTTGCCGCTGTTCCTAACTGGATGAATCGGGCTCATTGAGCTCCGGCCTGACAGAGCGAGCGCGCAAGTCCTTCCCCGCGGTGGTCAATATATCAATCGCCTTTTGTGCCGCGAAGCAAAGCGCATGAGCGGTAGACGCCGCCCCTGCAACTGGCCTGTAGACGCGCGCAAGCGGGTCGATCGCGAGGTCGAGACCTTGCGCGGCGAGCGATCCGGTCTCGAGCGCTTCCAGCCACACGTCATGCGCCGCGAACGCTTCGCTGAGGTCGTGTGCCGTCGTCGCGAAACCGTGTGCCGTCGCCGCGAAACCGATGAGAACGGCCATGGCATCTCCGTCGTCGGACGGTACTTGCGACTCTTTATCGACGAAATCCCACAGCGTGGGCGCCATTTGATGGACGGCCTCCCACACCTCGGCCATTTCATCCGAGCTCGTGTGCGCGACGAAGTGCGGCACGATTTTGCCGAGTTGCGACTTCAGCCGTTCGGGATTCTCCAGATCCGAGCGCCGAAGTCCGATCGCAAGTCCGACAGGCTGCGGATCATCCGCCGACGGGGTGCGCGCGACCACCTCATGGACCTGACCTGGAGCCGCCGCGATCTGAGTCCATGGGTTCACAAGACGGCAATCGCTCGTCGTCCTTACCTGCACCGGCTTCGCCCTTCGCTATGCCTAAAGTCGATGCGGGTTCCAACCAAACCGCCGGGAAAACTCATCGGCATGGGGTGAGTTACGCTTTCACCCACGTCACGCCTCCGTGGAACGTCGAGACGATACGGTCTAGCTCGGTTAACGAGATGACGCCGTCATTAACCGCGCGCAGTTCGTGGGCGGTCTGCTCACTGCAACGATCACGTGCTCGCGATTCGCGACGAAGGAATCGCCTACGCAATGTTCTCCTTGCCTTCAGCGGGGCGGCCGGCGCCGAATTACGCGGCTGGCCTTTGGTGATCGCGCGCCTCTTGCCGTAAGCTTCCGGGAGACCGGCCCTCGCTCGGCCTGCCTATGGGGGGAGCATACCGCCTGGTCGTCGTATCGGAGACGAGGGAGGTGCCGCATGACAGCACGTCGCTGGTTTGGGTCACTGGTCATCATCGCGTTGGCGACGCAACTGACCGTGCCTTCGAACGCACAAGACGATCTCGTACAGAAAATTGTGCTGGAGCAGCTGACTTCGGGCGACCCGTCGTTCACGGTCGGTGCCTACTCGCAACTCGGCTTCGTCAAGGTACTGCGAAATACGATCAACGGGCCACAGCAGCGCATCTTGCATGCGTGCGTGGACGGCGACGACCGCGCGTGCGCGCCGAACACCGCAAATGAATTGATTCACGGCACGATCGTGCCGAAGATCAACGCGAAGAGGGAAATAGAGAGCGTTACGGTCCAGCTCCGCTCGTACACCTTAGCCGACGCACAGACCGGCTCGCTCGATGTCGCCGTCACGCTCACGAACCCCCTGGCGCTGAGCGACCCGGCTCTCGATTCAAAGCTCGACAGCGACCTGGACACAGCCGCCGGCACGCTGACCGTCGCGGACCTCGCGGGCCTCACCGGGCTGCCGCAAATTCAGAGCGGGACGATTCGGCTGGTGATCGCGCCTGCGGTGTACCAGCAGTTCATTCAGCTGATCCCGGCCTCGAACGACGACGCCCCGTACGCTGGAACGCTGATCGAGCTTTTGTCGCGCCGTCACGTCACCGCGCAGCTGTCGTCTTCGTTCGTCGGCGTCTCGACGGCGGGAACCGCGTCGGCCGCGTCGTTCTGCGGACAGGGACAGCGATATCTGGTCTACCGTATCTCCTCGAAGACGGACGAGCGCCGCCTGATCGGTCATACGCGCCTCCAAATGACGGCCGCGGGTCAGTTCTTCGATTGCGTCGATCCGGGCGCGAATCCCTATACGGTCGGCGCGGTCGACGTCTTGTCGCTGCCGACGACTGGCTCGGCGTTGCCGAAGATGTTCAATCTGCTGAGCATTCTGTTCATCTCCAAGAGCAACTCGTGGACGAATGTAGGGAATGCCGGTTCGGCGCTCTCGACGCTTGTCGACGTGAGCCCGACTTCGAGCCCGGTTCTTGCCAACGCTACGGAACAGATCCTGCAGCAGCTCGTCGACAATCTCTGCACCGCGTTCAAGGGCAAGACGAACCAGCAGCAGCCGGCCGCGAGAGGGCGAGCCGGCAACATCGCGGTGGACCTAACCAAAGGCAAGGCACAAGCTCGCGGGCTGGAAACACAGGGTTCACCAAACTCGGGAGGTGCGCCTGGGGCAGCTCCTCCGGCGGCCGGGACGCCAGTCAGCCCGCAGTTGCCCCCGATCGATTTCGGGAACTTCACCGGTCCGGTGCCGTATCCGTTGCATTGTACCGACGCTCACCTTCGTGTGCCGCCTGCGGGAGAGACAGACGACGTCCCGGTATTCGAACGCAACAAAGTTCGACCGACGCCGATTCCAACCAACACGATTGAGCCATAAAAGCCCACAGACCCGTAGCCTTACCGCGATGTTTCCGGGATTCTTCCGTTTCCATCGCGATCTGAAAAGCAAACGCCCCGCGTCGCAATGGACACGAGGCGCTTCGCCTTCACAACGGGCTCCTTACTTCACTTGACGGTGACTTTTGCGCCGGCGTCTTGCAGCTTCTTGGCGACCGCGTCGGCTTCGTCTTTGGGGACGCCTTCCTTGACCGGCTTGGGCGCGCTTTCGACGAACGCCTTCGCTTCGGTGAGCCCGAGCGAGGTGACTTCGCGGACGGCCTTGATGACCTTGATCTTCTCCGGTCCGGCCTCTTCCAGGATGACGTCGAAGTCGGTCTTCGCCTCGACGGGCGCGGCGGCGGCGGCAGGCGCGGCGGCGGCGGCGACCGGCGCCGCGGCGCTCACGCCGTACTTCTCTTCGAGCTGCTTGACGAGGTCCGCCAGCTCGAGGACGGTGAGTTTGTCGATCTGTTCGATAAGTTCGGCGAGTGCCATGACTGGTGGTGCTCCTAGGCGGCGGCGGGCTGATCCGCGCTCTTCTTCTCGCGGATCGCATTGAGGACGCGGACGAGTCCGCTCTGGTTGCCGCTGAGGACGTAGACGAGTCCGTACAGCGGGGCGCTGAGCGTACCGACGAGTTTCGCGTACAGCTCTTGCTTGGGGGGAAGCGCGGCGAGCGCGAGGACCTGCGCCTTGTCGACGAGCCGGCCGTCGATCCAAGCCGCCTTCACGTCGACGGGTTTGGTGTGGTCCGAGAACGTCTTGATCGCTTTCGCCGGCGTGACGGGATCTTCGCCGGCGAAGACGACGCCGGTCGGGCCTGCGAGAATCGCATCGAGCTGCGAGGCGAGCTCGTCGCTCGCCGCGCGCTTGAAGAGCGTGTTCTTCACCACGCCGTAGGTGCTGCCGTCCTTGCGAAGCTCGTTGCGGAGCTTCGTGATCTGCTCGACGGACAGGCCCGTGTAGTTGGTGAAGAACAGGTGCTTCGCGCTTGCGATCTTCTCGCGAAGCTCTTCGATCGTCGCTTCTTTTTTCGCGGTCGGCATCGGGTGCTCCGAGAGGGGAAAGAAAAACGCCTCCGCCGACGGGGCGAGGCGCACGAAAAGAAGAGAGGTTCCTCGATTCGGCCGTCCTCGGCAGGCGTGCGTTCGCGGGAGCGCACATTATCGACGCGGAGGTCGACCTGCGGTCATTGGAGCCAACGCACGTTATATCACGCCCGGGAGCGCGAAGTCAACGATGAATGCCGACCGCGCCGAGGCGGCGTTCTGGGCCGCTTTCGTGCGCAACCGCAACGTCGACCTGGGGACCGCCGACGACGGCGCCGTCGCGGTCGCCGGCGGCTACGCGCTGGCGATCGCCGGGACCTACAACCAAGTCGCCCTGGCGGTCGGCTCGACGCGCCCCTTGACCGCCACGGACCTCGACGTGCTCGACGCGTTCTACCGCCGCCGCAAGCTGCCGGTCCGCGTCGAGGTCCGCCAAGAGGTCCTCGACCGCGACCGCGCGCTGCTCGACGCCCACGGCTACGCGCTCGCGGAGATCCGCTTCGTCCTCTTCGAGTCGAGCGCCGTCCCGGAGGCGAGCGCCCCGGGCGTGGTCGTCCGTCCCGCCGCCGACCGCGCCGGGTGGGTGCGGCTGGTGACGCGCGCGTTCGCCGAGGCCGGCGCGCCCGACGCCGAGTCCCGCCGCTCGGCCGAGGTCACCGCGGCGGCGGCAAGCCGCCTGTTCCTCGCCGAGGCCGACGGCGTCCCGGCCGGCGGCGGCGCGGTCGCCATCGCGGGCGACGTCGCGTTCCTGTTCTCGGCCGCGGTGCTCCCGGCGTTTCGCGGCCGCGGCGTCCATCGCGCGCTGCTGAGCGCGCGGGCCGCGTTCGGCGCGGCCCACGGGGCGGCTCGGGCGGCGCTCAAGGCGGTCGACGACAGCGCCTCCGCGCGCGCTGCCGAGCGCGCCGGATTCGGCCGTGTGACGACCTTGCGCCGTTTGCGCCGCGAGTAGCGAGCGGGCGCGGGGATCGGACGCGCCGCGCCGAACCGCGCCTGACGAGGGGTGAGGTTGTGGGCGAACGTGCGGATCCCGCGATCGTGCGGCTCGACGGAGAGCAAGTCGCTCTCACGCGCCACAACGTCCAGCTCGCGTTCCAGCGCGCTCGCGCGAGCCCGCGCGTGATTCGTCGACCTGACGCGCTTGCGGCACGACGAGTCGGTCGCCGACACCGTCATCGCCGAGCTACTGCGCGCGAAGTCGCGGCCCGCCGGCAAGCTCGTCATCGTAGCGCGCAACCAGCGCTGGATTCAGTCGCTCAGCATCGCCGGCCTCACCCGCGGCACGCCTATCGTCGCGACCCTCGACGACGCCCAGAATGCGATGCGCACGCAGTAAGCCCGCGCATCGCGCCGCGCGTTTTAGGGTGGTGCTGGGCGGATCGAGCCAAACGCTTTACCTTTTGAGCGCCAAGCGGTATCGATCGCGGAGATGACCGCTTGGCGGCTTCCCACGTCTATTCGCCATTTTTCGCCGGCCTGCTAGAGGCGTGTCCGGGAAACGCAGCCGTGCCGAGATCGGCAGCCGGCGCCACTATCGCTTCCACCGATGTCTTTTCTCCGTTGCGTTCAGCGCGGGACGCAAGTCGCGGCCCAACTCGCTCGTTGTAGTAGGCGATTCCCGCATTCGTCAGACGATAGCTCTTATCCGAGAACTGTGGCGGAAATCCATCGTCTACCTTGACGGTCTCTACATAGCCGAGCGACACGAGATTACTCAGCGCTTCCAAGCGTTCATTCCGCGCATCGTAGGACGTTAGAGGTATATCGTACGACTTTAGCGCGGCTTCCGGATCCTTGCTTCGTAGCAGCGCAAGTGCGTGCAACGTCTCGACGCGGCCAGCGGAAAACTCCTTCCGTTCCGCCTCTTTCCGTTCCGCAGCATTGAGGCGATCCAGGTCTCGAACCAAATCGGAGAGCAGCGCCGTAATGCGGCCAACCATGTCACTCACCATCGACTCCTCCGCTGGAACGGGGGCGTGAAAGATACGGTCGCGCTGGCGCCAAAGCGCTCTGTCGCCGCCTTCCCTGACGAGGGAACGCATTTCTCGAATGGTACGCTCTGCATCCTTATGCGTCTGCATCACTAGGGAAACCGTGTATTCCGCGAACGCTGAACTGTTGCCGAGTCCCGTTACGCTCTTGAAGATCTCGCCTTCTTTAATCGGGAAACTCGCCGGCATAAAACGCTCTAGCCTCTCGACGAGTGCGGCGGTAAGCGGGATCACCAGTACGTTCCGGACGAAGCCGTCCAGTGCACGTCCTGCGTGGAACACTGCCTCTTCAAACTCGCATTCCGAGAGTCTCTTTTTCGCCTTATCGAGCGAGGCCGAGACGGACGGCCACCACTCGCGGTGCGCGACGAGAACCGCCGAGATCACCTCGCCGGTCGTGATCTCGTCGGTGATTTCGTCAGCGTGGTCCCGGTGGAACTCATCATACATACGCTCATAGAACGCCTCTTCGGCGGCGTCGTTCTCGTCGTAGCCCATATTCACGTCTCCGTTGTTTGACCTTGCGCGTCCGAGGCGTTACGTTGCGCGGGTAAGGCGACTATCATGTTCTTCGCGTAGTTGAACTCGTTGTGCCAGTCCATGGTAAACGAGTATGTGCCAAGCGACGGGTCCACTTCCATGTTCTTGATAAATGGGACGGTTTCAACCATGCGGAAATCTAAGTTCCTCCACCTTTCAACGAGATCACCCCCGTACACACCAGTCTCCCAATAACGTGTCTGCTCGACGAGCACGTCGCAGAAGCGCGATCCACAGAGGGACTGCATCACTTCGTCACCCAGGTCCAGCATTTCAAAGAGTGCGCGCCGCAGGTACGCGGCCGTTTTTCGTAGGCTTTGCGCGACAGGTTCCAGACGTCTTCGAGATCGGCGAACCCGTGCTCGATCCCGTCGCTGGCGTCTCGGGCGGCCTTGGCCGTCACGGCGTCGCCGCGGAAAATGTCGTGCAACCGGATCGCGTGGATGAGTGCGCTGTCCGGATACTTCTCGTTCTCGACGCCGTAGCGCTTGATTAGGTTCGCCTCGGTGACTCCTTGTCGGCGCTGGATGTTCCGGCTTACCGCCTTGCATACAGTCTCCACCCCGATATAGAGGTGCATCATTGCGAGCGGGATCTCGCCTTCGCGCCAATGGCTCAAGGCAATGCAATAGTGGTCCGCAGCCCGGTCCCACCGGTTGCGCTCGTTCGGAGGCAGACCGAATGACGCATTGATGACTTTTCCCGCCAGAGGTCCGTCAGCGGCGCGGCCGTTGCGCGGCAGTCGCGGCACGTTGAACTCCGTCTGCCGAAAGAATGATCCCGGAAAGAAATCCTGCATCTCCTGGACGAGGGTCTCCTGAAGAATATCTGCGGCGGCGTTCACGGCGAGCTGCATGCCTTGATGAAAGCGGTGTGCTGTCCCATACAGGTAGTCGAAGGCAATCTCCATGTCGTCCGGCGCATGAGAGACCACAATATAGCGCAGTTCCCGGGGGACGCGAAACCCGTCCATGTCCTCGAAGCGCGTACTCAGGCTTAGAAACATGCGCCCATGCTCTCCACCTCCCGCAAATGCCACGCACTCGCCTTCCGGTACGATGACACGTGAGTTGGCGCGATACACGCCTAGGAAGAGCGATGGCCTCGCTGCCCCGTCGTTGACGGGGGCCCCCGCACGCACGAGATCAAATGCGTCTCGAAGTCCGAAGTCGATGGCGACGGGGATATCATCCTGTTGCACGGCGTTTTATCTTCGTCTCGTGCGTGCGGTGAACCGTGCGGGCGCACAACCTTTTCAAACACCAAGGCGACCTTGGTCCGCCCAGCAAGAAATGTTTCACGTCTTCGGGCCGCGTTACGAAGGTCCACCATCTAAATTTGTGGCACCTGATTGCGGGTTGGAGGCCAGCCCGCTTCGCCGCACGCCCGTTGCGCCCAGGGGCCCGTCCGAACATCGGCGCGCCGTTCGGGCGTGACATCGAGCCGCTCGGCTTCCGTGCGAACCGAACGGGCGGCAAAAGCTCAGCGGATTGCGTGCAACGCGTGCACGCGTAGCAGCTTCACGAGGGCCTCAACGCGCCTAGAGTGCGACGCGATGCGTGCGCAACTCTCCGTCGATCTCGGCGGCGCGGGAAATCACGGCCGAGCAGGTCGCGTAGTCACCCGACCATGTTGCACCTATCGGATGCGGCGCCGGTGAAGCGCCGCGGCTGCGACCTTACGAGCGCTCGGTGCTCAACAGCCGGCCCGTTCCGGCGTACAACTGCACGACCGGGATGGTGATCCCGACCGTGTGGATGTCGACGGTTTCGTCGATGCCGTAGATGGCGTCGGTCCAAACGCCGCCCGGCATGCGCCGGTACACGCAGACCCAGACGCGGCGTGAATCGACGAGCACGTACTCCATGACGCTCGGGATGCTGCGGTAGGCGTCGAGCTTCTCGCTACGGTCGCGGGTCTTGCTTTCCGGCGAGATCACCTCGATGACGAGATCGGGCGCGACGATCGCCGTTGCGCTCGGGTCCAGAGTTTCGCACGTATGCGAGACGTCCGGAAACATGTAGCTTGCGCGGCTCTCGACGCGGACGGCGATGTCCGACGTGAACGTTTGGCAGGGCGGTTTGGTCGCCGCGTTCACGGCGGCGACCAAACGCGTGCACAGGATCCCGTGAGCGACCGAACCCCCGGCGAAGGCGAGCACTTCGCCTTCGAGGAGCTCGAGCTTGTCGGCGGACCGCTCCAGGAGACTCTCGAAATCGGTTACGCTCATCCGGCCGGGAGTGGGGTCTTGCATGCTCGCCTCTCGCCCCTGACATTCGCCAAGGGCGGAAGAATCTCTCCGTGCAGACTGACGGGGCCGGGCGGCACTTGCTGCCGCCCCCCGATGCGCGTTTAGGCGGTGCTCGCCGTCGCCTTGATGGTCGCGTCGACCTTCACGCCGGGGCCATCGTCGACCTCAGCGTGATCGAATTCAAATACAATGGCTCGCGACAGTGACACCGGGCCGGCGAGGAGGGCATAGCAACGCCAGCGGACTCATAGCCGCCCCGGCGAAACCCCTCGTCATGGAGACGCGCTCGTATGTGGTCGTGCTGGAGCCGGAACCCGAGGGAGGTTATTCCGCCCATATCCCGGCGTTTCGTGGCGCGCACACGCAGGGCAACACCATCGAGGAAACCCTGTCGAACGCCCGCGATGTGATAACCGGGTACGTCGAGATTCTCGCGGAGCGCGGCGAGCCGATTCCGCCTTCGGACCTCCGGGCACGCAACGCCAAATTACGCCACCTGCGAGCCGCGGTCGATGCGGGGATCGCAGACATCGAAGCGGGCCGGACGAAGCCGCTTACCGATGAATTGCTGCGTGCCATCGCCCAGCGCGGGCGACGCGTTTCGAAGGTGCGGCGTTCGGGACGCACCTGAGCACCCAAGAACGCGATGCGCAAGCAATAAGCCGCGCATCGCGCCGCGCGCTTAGGCGGTACTCGCCGTCGCCTTGATGCGGGTCGGGTCGACTTTCACGCCGGGCCCCATCGTCGAAGCCAGCGTGATCGACTTCAGGTACGTGCCCTTCGCGGCCGACGGCTTCGCGCGCACGATCGCGTCGAGCAGCACGCTCAGGTTCTCGGTGATCTGGTCCTCGGGGAAGGACGCCTTGCCGACGATCGTGTGCACGATCCCCGTCTTGTCGAGGCGGTACTCCACCTTGCCGGCCTTGATGTCGCGCACCGCTTGCGCGATGTTCGGCGAGACGGTGCCGGCCTTGGGGTTCGGCATCTTCTGCGCCAGGATGCGCCCGAGCTCCTTACCGATCGAGGGCATCATGTCCGGCGTCGCCACCGCGACGTCGAACTCGGTGAAACCGCCCTTGACGCGCTCGATCAGATCGGCTTCGCCGACGACGTCCGCGCCCGCCGCCTGCGCGGCTTTCGCGGCGTCGCCCTTCGCGAACGCGATCACGCGCACGACGCGGCCGGTGCCGTGCGGCAGGTTCACCGTACCGCGCACGTTCTGGTCGGACTTCTTCGGGTCGACGCCCAGCTTGATGTGGATCTCGACCGTCTCGTCGAACTTCGCGTTCGCGTTGCGCTTGACGATCTGCGTCGCTTCCTGCGGGTCGTAGAGACGGTTGCGGTCGTACGCGCTCGCCAGCGTGCGGAAGCGCTTGCCGTGCGTGCGCATCAGCTCGCGACCTCGACGCCCATCGAGCGCGCCGTGCCCGCGACGATCTTCATCGCCGCTTCTTCGTCGTTCGCGTTGAGGTCGGGCATCTTCGCCTGCGCGATCTCGCGCACTTGAGCCCGAGTCAGCTTCCCGACCTTGTTGCGGTTCGGCTCTTTCGAGCCGGACTCGAGCCCGAGCGCGCGCTTGATCAGGAACGACGCCGGCGGCGTCTTGGTGATGAACGTGAAGGTGCGGTCTTCGAACACCGTGATCTGGACCGGGATGATGAAGCCTTCTTGGGCCTTCGTCCGGTCGTTGTACTGCTTGCAGAAGTCCATGATGTTGAGCGAGTAGGGGCCCAACGCCGGACCGACGGGAGGCGCAGGGGTCGCCTTCCCGGCGGGAAGAGCGAGACCGATCTTCCCGACGACTTTCTTAGCCACTGAGTTGCCCTTTCGACTCGCCCGGCTGCCCGAGCGACCCTCCCCCGCTGGTGAACGCGCCGGCCGCCGGGGTAACGCGGGCCGTCCGCGGCCTGGGGACGCCCAGGCGCAACGCCCAAGTCTACCACATGCTCTTCATGGTCGTCGAGCGCTTCAAGGACGGCAGCACCCGCCTCGTCGGAGAGCGGTTCAAGCGGGAGGGCCGGATGCTGCCGGAGCGCGTCTCATACGTGGGCAGCTGGATGGACGCCGCCGGGAACCGCTGTTTCCAGCTCATGGAAGCGCCGAGCGCGGAAGCGCTCGCGCCGTGGACGCACCGTTGGGACGACCTCGTGGACTTCGAGATCGTGCCGGTAGTGACCGGAGCAGAGTTCTGGGCGTCGGCAACGTTCAAAGCAGGTACGTAACGGCCCGGGCTTCCGAACGGCTAGATCAGCCGAGAGATCGTCCGCGCCGCGCTGACGACCGTAGCGTCCGTGATCGAGAGAGGCCGGATGTCCACGACGGTCAGTGCCGCCATGTCCCACACGCCGTCGTTCGCCCAGGCCGGATTGTAGTAGGACCACCAGCGCAAACCGGAGACGGTGCCGCTCGTGAATATCCGCAGTGCGAGTGCTTGCGTGACGGAGTAATCGCGATTGACCACGTCGGACGGCCGAAGTTTCAGCGTTACTAAGTTCGCAGGGTCGTCAAGGTCGTAGAGCGCTGCGGTGTCGTCCAATCCGTACGTCGCAAGAGCGTGGACGCTTCGGGGGAGCGACGGAATACCGTTCAGCATCGACGCCGTCCATAGCGGATGCCGGCCAAAGGCTTCTGCGATCGCTGCTTCCGGTGATTCCGCCACGTAGAAGATCTCGTACTGCGCCGGATTGTCGAATCGGCCGGCTCCTTGCGGCGGAACAAAAAGAGCGCCGCCCGGATCCGTCTCGGCGGCGCCCCGCAGCCACGGGAAAACGCGATAAACGCTACGAGTAGGCACCCTGCGCGATACCGTCCAGCGCGCGCACGACGGGCGCGGAGCCCTGGAGGGCCAACACGTCGATCGGCCGCGCACCCCCCAACAGCGGTTCCGACCCGAACAGCCATCGCGCAGCCACGTCGTGAGCGAACAAACGAAGCATTCGCGTCAGCACCGCGTGCAGGTCGAGGACGCGGCGGCCCATCTCCGCGCTTATCGGGCCCCCTCCCCTCCAGCGCGAAACTTGTGCCGGGTCGACGCCCAGCAATCGTGCAGTCGCATTGGCGCCGATGGCCGCGACGATGAGCTCGACGAGCGGCCTCAGATCGACGAGCCGATCGGCATCGGGCTTGAACTCGATTTCCACGGTCACAGGCTGCCATCCACGGCCCACCGACGCCATACCTCAATTATAGCTCAACGAATTCTGTTGAGCAAACGCCTCGCGCACGCCAACGCCACCCTGCTGGCCGCCCTTGACGTCCCGGGCCAATCGCCGTAAAGTAGTGCCAAATGGCACCTCAGTCAATGCCGAACGGCGGAACCTACCGCGACCTCCTGGCGGGCACCTCGAACGGTATGACGGTCCGAATGAAGGTCGTTCAAGGCGGCGTCACGGGCCAGGTCCTGCGCGCGCTGCGCGAGCGGCTGGGTCTCACGATCGCCGAGGTCGCGCGCATCCTCGGTGCCGGCGAGCGGACGATCATCCGCAAGGAGCAGCAGCGAGCCGCGCTCTCCGCCACCGAAGCCGACCGCGCCTACCGCCTGGCGCGGGTCGCCGATCTGGCGACCGAACTCATCGGCGACGAGGGCAAAGCTAAGTCCTGGCTGCGCACGCCTAGCACGTATCTCGGCGGAGAGACCCCGGTCGGCATGCTCGACACCGAAATCGGAACGGAACTCGTCCTCGAATCGCTCTACGCGATCGGCTACGGCGGCGTAGCCTAGGTGCGGCTCTGGCGCCTGACGCGGGCGCCGTTCGCAGCAGCCGCCTTCGACGGCACGGGCGCGGCTCGCGGCGGCGCGCGCTGGAACAGCCGCGGCGTGCACGTCGCGTACGGGTCGTCGTCGCGCGCGCTCGCGATCCTCGAAGTACTGGTGCACGTTACGCGCGAGAACGCACCGGGGGACTACGTCTTCATCGAAGCCGAAGTCCCCGACGACGCGATCGATCGGCTCGACGCCGCGCAACTGCCCGCCGGCTGGCGCACCGAGCCGCCGCCGCCCTCGCTCCGCGCGGTCGGCGACGAGTGGGTGCGCACGAACCGCTCGCTCGCGCTGCGCGTGCCCTCCGCGGTGGTTCCGGAAGAATGCAACGTCCTTGTCAATCCTCGCCACGCGCGGTTCGCGGAGCTGCGCATCCAAGGATCACCTCAGCCCATGATCCTCGACCCGCGCCTGCTCGAGCGGATCGGTTAGCGCGTCGGACACAGCTCCGTCAGCGCAACGTCAAAATCAACCGAACCGCGGCCGGCTCCAGCACCAGCGCGTCGCGCGGCTGCAGCCCGAGCGGGGTGGGATACGGCGTGCCGAGGCCGATTCGCGTGAACGAACCGCTCACCGCGTTCGTCAGGTTCGTGCCGGCGAGCGTGACGTCCGCGCGTCCCCAGGTGCGGCCGAGCGCGGCGTCGAGCGTGGCGAAGCGGCCCTGCGCGAGCTCGTTGTTCGCGCTCTTGCCGGCGAACGCGAGCGCGCCGTGCGTTCTGCCGCGCGCGTAGCGCACGCTGACCGCATACTGCTGCAGCGGGATCCCGGCGAACTGCTGTCCCGGCACCAGCGATGATCCGGACGTCGGATTCGCCGCGCTCACGAAATCGGGCAAGCTGGTGGGGTACGCGGCATTCACGCCGTACTCCGCGCTCGCCGTCCAGTACCCCGGGCCGAACACGTGCGCGAGCCGCAGCGCGCCGCCGCGGTAGACGACGTTCCCCACGTTGACCGGAAACGACTGCGCTTCAACCCGCGAGACGCCCGGCGGATTGCACGTCGCGCCGAACGGATAGAAGTTCTCGATCGGATCGCGCAGGTTCGTGCGGTACAGCGTGAGGTCGGCCGTCGTCGCGCCGAAGCGCCGTCCGTAGCCGAGCTCGTACTCCGTCGCGTGCTCCGCGCGCTCGTTCGCGTTGCCGTTGGCGCCGACGCAGTTCGCATCCGGCACGAGCGCCGCCAGCGGAAACACGAACTTCTCCGCCAGCAGCGGCGCGCGAAACCCGGTCCCCACGGCGAAGCGCAGCGTTCCGCCGGCGACGCCGTCGAGCGCGATTCCGGCGCGTCCGTCGAGGCTGGCCGGGAACGTCGACCACGCCGAGTCGACGAGGCTCGCGGCCAGCCGCACGCGCGGCGTGAGCTGCGTCCCGGCGCGCACCCACAGCTGCGAAGCGAACTCGTGCAGCGCCCCGGCGCCGAACTGATCCGGCGAGAGCAGCGTCTCCGCGCGCGTCTGCGCGCCGAGCGCGACCGACGAGGTCTCCGTCGCGTGCGTCCACTCGAGCGTCATCGAGCCCAGCTTGTCGATCAGCGAGGGATCGTACGGCGTCGTTCCCTCGCCCGTGTCGATGCTGCGCGCCACCGCGCGCGTCGAGCTGGAGAACGCGCCGCTCGCGACGAGCGTCCCCGCGCCGAGCGGCACGCTGAGGCTCGCGAGCGTCGCGCGCAAGCTGTGCGAGGCCAACTCCGGCCCGCTCCCGACGAAGAGCGCACCGGGCGCGCCGTTCGCCGGATCGGCGGGCGCCGTCTGCGAGGCGCTCTCGTCGCGCACGTCGTCAACCGTCAGCGTGCGCAGCCGCAGCGTCGAGCGCGGCGAAAAATCGTAGGTCAGGTTGGCGAGCGCGCTGCGCGCGGAGAACGCCGAGCCGAGAATCGTCGTCACCGTCTGTGGGTTGCCGTTCGCGTCCGTCACCTGCATCGAGACGGGATAGTCGTGCACGAAGCCGCGCCGCTGCTCGTCGCCGAGCGCGACCGCGTACCCGAACCGCCCGTGCCGTCCCGTCGCGTTGAGCTCCGCGCTCGACGCGCCGTACGAGCCCAGACTGAGCCGCACCGTGCGCATCGGCTGCGCGGTCGGCCGCAGCGAGACGAGGTTCACCTCGCCGCCGATCGTGTCGCTGCCGCGCGCGTCTTCCGCGCCGAGCCCTTCGCTCACGTCGATCGCTGACAGCGCGGTCGTCGGAAACGTGGCCAAGTCGAAATCACCGGTGTTCGTGTCGTTGAGCGGCTGCCCGTCGAGCGCGATGCGCGTCTCCGACGGATCCGGGCCGCGCAGCGAGACGACCGTCGTCGCGCCGGTCGCGCCGCCGTCCGGCCGGGTGAGCGTCAGCGAGGGAACTTGCGCCAGCGCTTGCACGACGCGATCGAATCCTTGCGCATCCATCTCGGCGCGCGTGATCGTGCGCGTCGGGACCGTGCCGTGCGGAACGGCGAGCCGCCCGTCGACGGTGACCCGGCCGATTTGCCGCAGCCGCCCGCCGCCGGCCGAGTCGAGCAGCACGTCGATCCGGTTGCTCCCGGTCGCATCGACGTCGACGTCGGACGACGCGTAGCCGCGCGCGGAGACGGTGATCCGAACGCGCCCGCACGGCAGCTCGAGCGAGAAGCGGCCCTGCGCGTCGGCATCGGTCGCGCGCGTCGCCGGGCCGGCGGCGACGACGTGGGCGCGCACCGGTGCGCCGTCGTCGCCGTGCACGGTTCCTGAGAGCGCGCAAGCGGCGGCAGCCGCGATCACATCTGGCAGGGCCATGCGCGTCTCTTCTCCCGCCCGCGGCCCGATCCCGGCCGGTGCAAGCGCGCGCGCGATATCGGATTTCTTGATATTTCGAACGGGACGCGTTACACTCCGCGACGTGCGCGTGATGCCGCGCGACTCTTCCGCGCTTGCCGTCACGGTCGCGGCGCTCGCGATCGCCGCCGACATCGGTTTGGCCCGCGTCGGCTACGGCTTGGTGCTGCCGGCGATCCGGCGCGACCTCGGTGGAAACTACGCGATCTACGGCCTGATCGCCGCGGTCCATCTCGGCGGCTATCTCGCCGGGACGATCGCCGCGCCGGCGCTGTTGCGCGACCGCGCGCGCCTCCCGCGCATCACCATGCAAACCCACGCGCTGGTCGCGCTGTTCGTGATCGCGTCGGCCTGCGCGCCGAACGTCCTCGTGCTCGCGCTGGCGCGGCTGGCGATCGGTCTCGCGAGCGGCGTCGGCATCGCGAGCGCGGTCACCGACGCCCTTGAGCGCGTCGCGCCGGAACGACGCGGCTTCGCGAGCGCGCTCGCCTGGAGCTCGATCGGCGTCGCGCTGCTCGCTTCATCGCCCGCGGGCGCCTGGACGCTCGGCGAAGCCGTTCGGTGGCGCGTTGCAACAGCGTTGTGGGCGCTGCCCGCGCTGGCAGTCGTCGTTTTCGCGTGGCGTCTGCCATCGCAGCCGCACCGCGAGGAGGCGCCGCTCGACGTGCCGTTCCGCTGGAGCGACTTGCTGCGCGCGAACAACGTCTTCTTCGTCGCCGCCTACGCCGGCTTCGGCAGCGCCTACATCGCGTTCGTCACCTTCGCCATCGCCGCGTTCGCCGCGCGCGGCATCGCACCGAACGCGGTGGCGCTGATTTGGGCCGCGTGCGGGATCGCCGTGGTGTGCGGCTCGCTCGGCGTCGGCGTCGTGCTCGGCAGCCGCGCGCACCACTGGTCGCTCGCGATCCCGCTCGCCTGCGGTGGAGCGGGCAGCCTGCTCGCGAACCTCCCCGGCGTCGCGGGCGCAATGGTCGGCACGATCTGCGTCGGCCTGGGCCTCGCGGCGACGGCCGCCGTCGCCAGCGCCTTCTCGCGCGAACGGAGCGACAACGCCACCGCGGCGCGCGCCTTCGCCGCGGTCACCGCGATCTTCGGCTGCGGCCAGCTCATCGGCCCGCTGATCGCCGGTACCATCGCCGACCGCTTCGGTCTTGCCGCGGTCCCCGTCTTCTCGGGCGGCATCTTCTTCGCCGGCGCACTCGCCGCCGCAGTGGATGCAATCCTCCGCACCCGAGGCACACCGCGTCTCGCTCGAGCTCGGTGACCGAGCGGGCTTACTGCTTTATCGCGCCGGTCGAACCCAGCTCGTGCCGTCGGCGAAGTGGACGTAGTCGACGAAGCAGTCGTTCTGATCGGAACGGTACGCGAATAGCCCGCCGTTCACCGTGCGCCGCAAGTGACGACTAACGTCCACACCGGGCGGGAAGCTGCCTTTCACGTCGAACGTGGCGCGCTTCTCGTGCCGCCCGTACCGCGCGCTCAACCGAACCTCGTCGGCCGCAACGGAACTCCGGTTCCGAAACGTGACGTCGTACGAAGCGATCTCGACGAACTCGACGCTGCTGATCCCGCCGCTGCAAACGGAAATCGTCACCGGCGCACCGGCATTCGCCCGGTTGTCCGCGGCGCTTGCCGTGCCAGCCGCGGCAGCGGGCGCAAGCGCCGCGAGAAGACCTGCCAGGAGCATCGATCGCATGCCCCGCGATTAGGCGCTAGCATCACCGCTCCTGTTGCCGAAACACCCGGGATGCCCGAACATCGTGTTGTCGTCAGATCGCCCGCGGCGGAGCTCGGCAGCGTGGACGCGGTCTACGAGGTCTACGCCGACGGCGAAAAGTTCGGCGAGCTGCGCATCAGCCGCGGCGGCGTCGACTGGTGGCCCCGCGACGCCAAACGCCACGGCGAGCTCCTGACCTGGGAACAATTCGCCGCGCGAATGGAAGGCTCGTAGGCTGCGTTGAGATGTTGGCCCGGACGATAGACCAGCAATGAAGCTCCTGAGGACCACGGTGCGAGGCGGCGGGCACGGCGCCGTGCTCGCAGCAATCCGGACGCTGCTCGCGGACGGCAAGGCGTATTCCGCCGAAGAGCTGTGCGCGCTGGGCATCGAGCACAAGCTGCTCGCCGCGGAAACGATCCCGAACTACGTGCGCAACGCGATCAAGACGCTGCTGGACCGCCAGCGCGACCGCGGCGAGAAACCGGAGTTTTTGCTGCTGCGCGACGGCCGCTACCGGCTCGACATGCCGGTCGACGCCTTCGCCGGCCACGACGATCCCGAGCCGAGCAATGCGGCGACCGAGGCCCTCATCGCACGCCTCGAGGCCAGCGTACACCGTCTCACGCCGCCCGAGCCCGGCGACGGTCCGAACGTCGGCGCGCCGTTCGAGCGCGACGTCGCGGCGGCGTTCGAAGCCCTCGGCTTCGCGGCGAAACGCATGGGCGGCGAAGGCGAGCCGGACGTCGTCGCGACGGCGCCGCTCGGCGACCGAGCGTACACGGTGGTCGTTGAGTGCAAGACGGTCGCGACCGACGACAACCAGGTTCGCAACCCCGCCGCGCAGGAAGCGGGCCGGCTGCGTGATCTCGTCGGTGGCGACTACGCCGTGCTGCTCGGCGCCGATTTCCCGCGTGCCGCCGAGCTGGACGGCGAGCTGAAGACGCATCGCGTCGCCCTGTGGACCACCGAGGATCTCGTGAAGCTGCTGCGCGCGCACGCGGTGCACGCGATTCGCTGGTCCCGGCTCGTGCCGCTGTTCGCGCCCGGTCGCGCCTCGGACGCGATCGCGGAGTTCGCGCTGCTGCACGTGCACGGCGACCGAAAGCGCGCGCACGTGGCCTACCGCTATGTCCTGGAGGAAGGCCTCGCATACCAAGAGCTCCTGGCGAACGCCGACCCGCAAGTACAGCGCACCTCGGCGCCGCTCACCGTCGAGGCGCTCGCCGTCCTCGTGAACGAGCGCCTCGCGCGCGAGTCACAACTCGGCCGCGTCTCGCTCGACGACATCCGCCGAGCCGTCGCCTACGGCGTGCACCCGCTCGTCGACACGATGTCCCTCGACGGCTTCCGCGTAACGATCGAAGCCCGCTGGGTCGAGGATCCTTCACCGAAGGCTGACGCAGAAAAAACCGTCTAAGGGCTATTGTCAGGCGTGCCCGTTTTTGGTAAGGCGATCGCATGGGCAAGTCCGCGGCCGCCGCCTCCCCGATCGGGTCCGAGCATCGCGCGAGCGCAGCGAAACGTGCACGAGGGCGCGCTTACCGGCAGGCTCGCGTGCGGACCGAGTTCGCTGAGGCCGTCGCCCAATTCCTGATCCGTTATCGCAAGCGACACAACCTGACTCAGCGCGGGCTTGCGAAGCTCCTCGGTATGCAAGAGTCGGTAATCAGACGTCTCGAGAACGGCGACCAAACGCCAAACCCGGCGGCCCTGGAGCGGATCGTGGAATTCCTCAACGCTCACTTCAACTTCGTCCTCGAAGAGCGATAAATTCAGTCGGTGGAACCCTGTGTCTGGTCAGGAAGCGACAACTTAGGTATGTCCTCCGCGCAGCATTTCTGCTAATATAGTCGTGCGCTCGAATGCACACCGCAAAACGTGCGATTCTCGCCCAACAACAAAGCGGCCCGATCGGTGCTACAACACCGACCGAGCCCGTCACCCCGATGAAAAGGCCATCGAAATGACAACTTGCATATTCGGCGCTACGGCACCGATCACCCCGTCCACGTCCTGCTCGCAGGAGACGGACAACCTCCGCATCGCGCGAGGCGCGTGGCTCGTCGCACGGCTCGTCCGCCAAGAACCCGTCCGCCGCAAGGACTTTCAGGAACGCTTCGGCCGCCTGGGACGTGGATTCTGCTGCGAAGTCGCCGCGCTGCGCGCCGCCGGCATCTACCGCGGGAGCGATCTGCTCCACTCACCAACCCGGAAGCGCCAGCGCGAGGGCGCAGCAAGATGAAAAACGTCGTACCGTTCAAAGCGCCCGATACGTTCGCTCGCCTCGGCATCGATTGGACCAACCCCGCCATGACCGAACGCGAGCGTCTCGTGCGCGAAGCCTTTCTCACGCAAGAGACCTCCGCCGGCATGAGCGGGCTCGTCTCGCTGCTTCTGCTCGCCGCCGTATCGCGACGCCAAGGAGCAGTCGCCCAAGATTTGCAAGCCGCAGCCGACTTCGCCGAGGTCATCTTAGCGATGCAGCTCCGCAAACACCAAGACGACACCCTCGCCCTCGCCCAATCGTACGTCGACGCCAATGGCGCGCTTTGGTCGTAACGGCCTACCGCGACGCGGATTGCTAACCCCGAACCTCTCATTGGAGAAACTCCAGCGTGCTCGAACGCACTGTGAACCTTGACTCAGGCCGAGGGCCAGCCGACGAACCGGCAAACGGTTTGCGTTTTCTGCAACCGCGAGATATAATCAGGGCGATGCCGACGTGGACCGTCCCCGTACTCCAAATCGATCCCCCGAAGAATCCCCGGGCGCTGGCCGACGTCATACCGCTGTTGGAACGCCTCGTCTCCGCCTTCGGGACGCGCCCGCTCGCTCGTCTCCTTGACGTAGAGCCGGGGACTGTGACTAACTGGAAAACGCGTCGGCGCAATCTAAGCGAAGACTCGGCGAAGCGGATCATGGATCTTCACGACGTTCTGACGCGCGCGCTCCAGGTGTTTCAGCCGCGCACTGCGATGGACTGGCTCGTCGGTAACGAGCCATTTCTTGACCATGCCAGGCCGATCGACGTGCTCGTTGCGCGTGGCTCCGCTCCGCTCCTCGAGGCACTTCGCGGCATTGACTCCGGTGGGTACGCATGAGATTATACCGCGTAATCCCGTACGACACCGGCGCCGCTCCTACCGAAAGGGGCGGCGTTCTTTTCGTTCCACCCGGCGGCGGTAATCGAATCGACAACATCGACCTCTACGACGTGCTTTACCTGGCCGCGACGCGGGAAGGTGCGATCGCCGAAGCGTTCGGCCGCATCCCACTCTGGACGCCGGACACATTCGTCCACGGGAGTGGTCGAGCATTCGCGCTCGTGGACTACGAAGTTCCGGACGGCATTGCGCTGTTCCAACTCGACGATGTCGAGGCGCTTAAATCCATCGAAATCAAGAAACCAAGTACCGTCGTTACGCGTGATCGGACGAAGACGCACGCCTGGGCGCGCACGATTTTCGAAACTGGACGCTACGTCGGCGTAAGCTGGTGGAGCTACTACGGCCCTGACTGGACCATCGTTGGTCTGTGGGACCGGCGTGAACTCACAAACGTCGGAACGCCGATGATACTCAGCGCAGCCACTCCGATCGTGAAGGAGACGGCGGCCGTGATCGTTCGTCAGATCGCTTGAGATCGCTGTCGGCTCTGGTCCTGACGGCGCTTACGGCGTTCGGCGACCGCTTCAGGAAAATTCCTCGGCCAGCGCGACGATGATTCCCGCAGGGCCTCGCATGTAACAGAGCCGGTACGTGTCCTCGCATTGGACGACCTCGCCGATCGGCTCGGCGCCGTGGGCACGCAGGCGAGCGACGCTGTCGTCAAGGTCTTCGACAGCCGATCACGGCGTCTGAGCTGATCGCGCAGCCGTTCGTTCGCGCGCGCGTCGTAGCCGTGCACGTACGCGTCGTTCACGACCGCGCCCGGCTACGGCGAGTGCGACGGCGCCGGCGAGGGCGAAGCCGAGGCTTGCCGGCGTGGGGTCGCGTCGAGCTTCACCAGCTCGTCGTCCGCCGCGGCCAGGACGGCTTTCGCTTCAGCCTGATAGCGCGAGCCGTCGCGATCGGTGGAGCGAGTGGCGCTGTTGCCGACATGGACGTTGCTCGACTGGATGTACGTCTGCGACATCGGCAGCCAAGTCACGACCTGTTGCGCGAGATCGTGCGCGTCTTCGAGCACCGCGACTGCGCTCTTCGTGTCGCCCCTCAACGCCAGCACGCGCCCCTCGACGACAAGGAACTGCGCCGCACGCGTGCGGTCATAGTTCATGTACGGCTCTTCGTAGGTGCGCGTCTTCGCCTCGGAGAGACAAGTCAGGTACGCATCCGCCGCCTCGCGCACCGCGGGGAGGATCTTCGCCAGGTCCTTCGTCGCCGAGGCGTCGTGAAAGGCGACCAGCTTCGGCACCGCGCGCGGACAGACGAGGTCGGCGGGCGCGTCGGCAGCCGCGGCCGGCACGGCAGCCGAGCAGACGAAGAGTGCTGCAGCGAACCCGATCCCCAACGAGCGCATGCAGAAAATGTTCGCGGCTTGCCGGGATCAGCCTTCGGCGGCTTGCACCTGCAGCTTGTCGCGCAGCGCTGACTCTTTGGCGCTACCAACTGATGCTAATCACGTCTTCGCTTTGGCGGCGCCCGGATCGACGACGCGCGCCGACCACTTACAGGGCGAGACGATGTCGAGCCAGATCGGCTCGGCGAACGGCGGCGCGGCCGTCCCGCTCCCGCGCTTTCCGGCTTCGTTCACGATGCCGATGACTTGTCGCTCGTTGGCCGTGCGGACCACGTTCACGACGAAGAAATCCGACCCGCCGCGCACGTTGGAGCAGTCGAACGACCAGTCCAGCCTCCAATGCGAAGACGCGCGGAACACCTTCGAGCGCAAATACCCCACCCCCTGAAGCGCCACCACCGTAGCAGCGGGCTTGTCCGCCGCCCGCGGCTGCGCGCCGGCAAGCGCGGTCCCCCCGAACACGCACACAAAGCCGACGAACAAAGCAACGAGCCGTCTCATCAAGCGCTCGTTCGTGCCGGCCGGGGTCGAACCTTGCAAGCGAAAGCACCGCTTGCACGACGCCGGCCGCCGCCACGCGCGGCTCTTTCGCTTCAATACGTTCCCTGAACATACACGTCGCCAAGCGTTTGGGCCGCCAATATTGGTGACGCCGATCAACACCCCCAATCGTGGTGCTAAAGTGCGATGAACGTTACGGCGGCGTGACATTGATGACGACCGGCGGCGTGACCAGGAAAAAGAAATGGCCGGTATGGGGGTCCAAGAACGCACGTCGCAGCTTCAGTGTGTATGTTCCAATAGCATGAGCGACGCAGCCCCATTTAGCGAGTGGCCGAAACCCGGTTCTGGGCGCGATCAACTCCTTTCCGGGTTCAATGCGTGGATACATCGCACTGATCGACAGCAGCTCGCCGTTGTCCGGACGCCTGCAGGTACGAGTGGAACCGTCCGGTTGGGTCAAGAGCACTTCCGACTGCCACTCGGGGCCATTCGGCGCAATATCCGACACCGACGTCGGAACACCGGCGACATTCGTAATAACGACCTTCAGACCTACACTCTCTCCGCGCACATAGACCGCCTTGTCGGTCTCGAGGCGCATGGTGACAGGCGCCGGCGTCGCGAGTGCCGGGGGAGGCGACGCGGTCATCAACATGGCTGCAAGCCGCTACGGAATGGGGTTTGCATCAGGGCGTCACCTGCAGGGTCGTGAACGGAATATGGCGGGGTGACCCTGAAACGCTCATGGTAGCGCGACCGTTAGCGCGGGTGGCGTCGCCGGCGCTCGCAAGCACGGCGGTCCACTGCGGCAACTCGTGTACTGCAGTGTCGCCACGAGGATTGGCCGGGAACGGCGGCGACGCCGCACTTACGACCCAGCGACCGCGCCTAGCAACGGCGGTGCCGCTCCAGGACCAAGCAAGCCGTCCGGCGGTGACCCAGATGCTATCGGCGCCGTTCGGGCGATAGACGAGGTACGTGCGGAATGCGTCGCTCTTGGAGATCGATACGTACGGACTCCGTAAGGCAATCGCCGGAGAGTCGGAGAACTGAAACTGGTCGGCTAGAGTGACCGGAGTGCCCGCCGCTGCATTGACCGTGGTGTTGTTGTACAGTAGCTGCGAGTCGAGCCAGTATTGACCGTTCGTCGACTGCGTCGTGTTGCGCGCGCCCTGTGCATTCACTGTCGAATCTTGGCTGTAAATCAGCTGGCGCACGGCTATCGCACCGTTACCGTTTGCAGGAGCCGTCAAACCGAAGTGGGAGAAATCAATCCCTGCTGATTCTCGATCGGTAAGCCGAGGCTGAGCGTCCAGTCTTTCGGAATCGCCTGATACTCTCCGAAGGAGGTCTGGACGTTTCTCGTGGTCGTCGGCATCGTTACCGCCGTTGGCGCCAATACGGAGAACTTCTTTGTTGCGGAAACGGCCGTCCCGTTGATCGTTGCCGAAACGGTCACGGATACGCTCTGTGAGCCTTCGATCCAGTAAAAGCTGGTCGATGCGGAAGACAAAGACGTCAGTGGCACCGGCGCGGCGCTGTTCTGGGTGGGCTGATAGTCAGCCACGGTGTTCCCCGGTATGGACCACGCGATAGGACTCATGGTGGCACCGGCCGGCGACGGTACGGCTTTGAGCATGACGTGCTGACCAACGATTTTGGTATCGGATGGATTTGTCGTGCTCGCATCCACGATTGAGATGCTCGGCGCCGTCGAGCACGTGGGGGCCGGCGTCGGCGTTGCCGGCGGTGGTGACCCGCCACCCGCGACGATGCCCGACTGCTTCGTGCGATATTGCGGCGATCGGATGATAGAAAGCCCGCACGTCGAGCCGCCGCCTCCGCCCGGATTCGCAGACGGCGTCGGTTGCGGCGTCGGCGGAGCCGACGTTGGCGCCGGGCTCGGCGTCGGTAGCGCGATCATTCCCAGCCGGCCTTCCGCAGTCGAGAACGTTCCGCACGGATTGACCGGAAGATCGAAGCACACCAGGTATTTGCCGCTTGCGCCTTTGTAGTCGTAGCTCCACGGAACGGAAGGCGCGGAAACCGTAAGCGTATAGCTCGCCGTGCCGCACGAATAGCCTGCGCTGCGAACCCCGCGCATTGCGTTCGTCGATCGTCTCTCCGATGCAGGTGCGTAACGGTCGATCGTGCGCTCGCTCCAGGTTACGCCGTAGCATCTTACAGGCGGCAGAGGCAACGGGCCCAGATCGACGTCGAACGTCAGCGTCGCCGACGACCCTGGCGGCCCGGTGCAAACGAACGCGAAGATCGGGTTGATGCAGTTGACGCCCGGGCTACCGGACACCGTTCCGCCGGTCGACGGACCTGCAGGCGAGATCGCCTGGATTGATCGCATCGCGGCTGCGGTTTGATCGCTCGCCGCGATCGTCGGCGAGGGCGCTGGCTGCGGCGCGACCGCCGTCGAGCTGCCGGACCCGCCGCAAGACGCGACGGAAAGCGCGATGACAAACGCCATCGCGAGTGATGGAACAAAACGAACTCGCACCCGCGCGAACCTCCGTGGTGAATGGCTTCCTGGCGCAGGTGATTGCCTGTTGCCGCCCGCTATCCTGCCCACCGAGCAAGCATCGGCTACGGAAACTGAGCGCTATGAGACTATTTCATCGACCCGCCGCACGTAGCGGAGCCCGATGGACCATCATTCTCCGCGCTCCACTATGTCGACCCTTCGCCGGTTGCGACGGGTGCTACCCCAGCACGTTCCAGTTGGAGATGGTTGCCGTCGTGCCGTTGCTGTAGGTGATGGTGCCGTTGCCGGCCGCGTCGGTGGTGAACGTTGCCAGCGTCGTTCCCGTGTCGGTCTGCTTCACCGTGCCGTTCACCGTCACCGGGTTTCCGCCGGCGCTGAGCGTCACCGTGCCGTCGTCGGCGGCGTCGGTCAGCGTGATCGCCATGGCGACAAGGTTGCCGCTCGTCGTGAACGTCAGCGTTCCGCTGAACGTCGCCGTGTCGACGGTGCTGCCGCCGCCGATCACCCAGTTCGGGAACTGGCCCGCGCTCAGCGAGAGCGCCTGAAGGCCGCCCGTGTACGACGACCCCGAGCCGTTGACCGACACCGGAACCGTCCCCCCGGAAACCGCGCCCTGCGTCGCGTTGAACGACATCGTGGTGCCGAGATCCTGCGACGCCGCCGCTTCGTGGACGACGCCGCCGACTCCGCAGCCGACGGTGCCGGTGGCGAGGTTGCACGCCACGCCGACGGCCGCGGTCTGCGCCGCGGTCGGGCTCGGTGCATCCGTCGCTTGCACGCTGATCGTGCCGGAGGTCGAGCTCGTCAGCGTGATGGCGAGCGCGAGCGTGGTGTAGTCGTACACCACTCCGCCGCTCGTGTAATAGGTGTCGGTTCCGCTCGCCGAAGCCGCGGTCTGCGACGTCGCGACCACGTCGAGGAAGATGTCTTGATACAGCTTCGTGCACGCGTTGTCGTAGAAGACGCGCTCGTACGCCTGAACCTCGGTCTGCGAGATCGTGTTGCTCGCGCTTTCGACGCCGTTCGAGCAGGCGGAATACGTCACGCCGGCGACCCGGCGCAGCCCTTGCGGCGAGGCCGAGCGCGACGCGCCCGCGCGCCGGCGTGAAGCGACTTGCCGCGCCGTGCCCAGCACGTGTCGCGCGACGTCGGCGCCGGTGAGGCCGCCGAACGTGAACGCCGCCCCGGCGGCCGACGGTATCGCCAGCGCCTGGTTCGCGACCGCGCGCTGCACGCTCGCGCTTTGAATCGCGTGCGTTCCGTTCGGCGGCGGAACCGGGGGCGGCGCACTGTTCCCGCCGCCTCCTCCACCGCCGCCGCACGCCGACAACAGCAGCGCCGCGGCTGCTACAAAGACAACCCGCATCATGCGCTGCCGCTTAGCGAGAAGCGGTCAGGCTCCTGTGCTCGGGCTGCGGCCCTTTCGAAGCCTTGACGAACTACGGCTTCGTCGTCGCTTGCGCTTGCGGGTGCGCGTTCAGCTTCGTCAACTCCGTGTCGGCTGCGGCGACGATCTGCGTGGCCGCTTCACGGTAGCGCGAGCCGGTGTGATCGGGCGTGCCGCGCGAGGCGCTGTAGCCGCTGCCGCTGTTCGACTGCGAGAAGTCTTGCGCCGAGGGCTCCCACTTCGCGACGAAGTCGGCGAGCGTGCGCGCGTCCTTCAACGCCTGCAGCGCGCCTTTCGTATCGCCCGTCGCCGCGAGCGCCCGGCCTTGCACGACGAGGAACTGCGAGGCGCGCACGCGGTCGTAGTTGATCCGCGGCTCGTCGACGACGCGCGTGGTCGCTTCGCCGATGCAGAGCTGGTACTCGTGCGCCGCGGCGCCGGCGACGGTCGCGACCTTCGCCATGTCTTTGCCGCCCGCAGCGGTGAGCTCGTTGAAGGCGACCAGCTGCGGCACGGCCCGCGGGCAGAACGTGTCGGCCGGCGCGTCGGCGGCGCGAACGGCGGGAGGGGCGCCGGCCAAGCAAGCGACCAACGCCAATGATAACGCGAGATGATAAGAACGCATGTCCGGTGATTCAAGAGCGCCCGGGGCCTGCGCCTGCGGCGACTGACCGAAACCGGCTATTTCGCGCGAAACGCTAACATACGGCGCTAATGCGCGGAGGCGGCAGCCGACTCGCAGGCTGCTACGGCGTCGTGAGCGGCCTGGCGCAACGCCGGTTCTCGTTCTTCTTCACACGCCTTGCGCAGGATCGGCAAGCACCACGGTGCGCGCACGAGCGCGAGATCGTTGATCATCCGCAGCCGCGCCGCGTCGTCGAGGTCCTTCGACTCGGGCGCGAAGAGCGCCGGCCAGGTGATCTCCGGTTCGCGCTCGATCATTCGGGCTTCACCGTCGTCGTCGAACGGCGCATGCGCGGAGTCGGTAGCCACGGCGACGGCGTCACCCTCGCGCGCGCGCGACATCACGAAGACGATGACGGCGCCCACGACGACCACGATGGCGATGACGAGAATCAGCATCGGCGTCTTACGCCGTCACCCGGCGCTGCTCGGCGAGCGCGCGCAGCACCGTCTCGCGCTCGACCTCCAAGTCCACGTCGCCCGGCTCGTGCAGCGCCGCCTCGAACTCGGTCGGCGAGAGGTTGCGCATCCCGTCGAACGCGCGCAGCAGCGCGTCGCGATACGCCGCGAAGTCCGCGACCTCGGTTCCGTCGCGCTGTAGCGAGGTGCCGAGCAGCAGCGCCGCCGCGCGCCACGGCGCCGCGGTCACCAGCCGCTCGCGCTCGAGCGAGCGCGCCGCGGCGGCCAGCTCCTCGGGCTCGACCACGCCGACCAATCGCAGCCCGGCCTGCGGGGTCGACACGTCGGCGGAGCTCGCGCGGCGCAGCGCCGCGAGCAGCGCCTTCAGCGATTTGCGCGTCGCCGCGGTTTCGAGATCCGCCGGCTGCAGCTCGACGCCGGGCATTCGCAGCTTTACGAAGAGCCGGTCGATCAATTCGCTCAGCACCGCCGCGTGGCGGCGCACTTCCGGTGTCGCGCCGTCCGCGCTCGCACCGTCCGGGAACAGCGCGCGCACCAGCATCAAGTGCGCGATCAACCCGCCGAAGCGCGCCTCTTCGAGATACTGCACCGTCCACGCCAAGCGGTCTTCGGGCAGCTCCAGCGACACGAACGCCGGCGCGCCGGCGATCTCTTCCGCTTCGCCCTTCGACAAGCTCAGCGTGACATCGGGCAAGGCGTTGCGCACCGGGACCGCGGGCGGAAGCTCCATGAGCTCTTCGCCGGGCGGAAGCGCGCGGCGGCCGTTGCGGTAGCCGGGCGCGGCGGCGGCGTCGATCACCGAGAACGGCAGCAGCGGGTCGACGATCGGCAGCGCCGGCGCGGAGCGCACGCGCAGCGGCTCGGCGCGCACGATCATCTCCGGCATCTCGTCCCACGTCACGTACGCGCGCGTCTCGATGTAGCTGTCGGCGGGAAGCGGCGTGTTCACGATCATTCGCAAGCGCGCGATCACCTCGACCCCGGCGCCCACGTCGCCCAGCGTCAAGCCGCTCATCGCGAGCAGCGGCGAGGTCCCGGCGAAGTCGAGCAGCGGCACGTCGTTCACCGTCGTGCTGCCGGGCGCGTAGACGGCGTTGCTCGGCGGGTCGAGCCGCAGGCTGAGCCGCTTCGCGACGCCGTCGCCCGAGTTGCGCACCGCCAGCGCGTACGCAATCTCCTCGCCCGCGTCGACCGCGTCGCTCGGCAGCGAGCTGAGCGTCGCGCCTTCGCCGAACGTCGGCTCGGCGTGCGTCGCGAGCCGCATCGGCTCGAGCGCGAACGGCACCACGTTCGTTCCGCCGACGCGCGCGCCGACCTCGAGCACGTCGCCGAACCCGACCGCGCCCATCAGCCGCAGATGCACCGCCGCCTCGCGCGTCTCGTGCGCCGCGACCTCGCCGAACACGACGCTCTCGCCGTCGCGCGAAGCGCCGTCGACGCTCTCCAGCCGCAACTCTTCGGGCAGCTGCAAGCGCACGCGCACGTCGCGCCCGCGATCGGTCCCTTCGTTGCGCACGGTGAGCCGGAACGCGGTGGTGCGGTTCGGCCGCAGCACTTCGTTGCTCTCCGGCGCGAGGCGCGAGGTTTCGGCGGAGAAGCGCGGCCGCGAGGCGACCACGTGCGCGACCGAGCCGAGATCGACCGGCGGCAGCTGCGCGGTCTCGAGCGTCGCGCGCACGCGCAGCTGGCGCTGGTCTTCGAGCGCTTCGGCGAGCCGCGCGTCGATGCGCAGCGTGCGCGGCACGTTCGGCTCGAGCGTGTCGAGGTGCACTTCGCCGTCGTCGCCGAGCACGAGCTCCGAGTCGCGCTCGGTCACGCGCAGGTGCTCGAGCTCCGCATCCGCCTCGATCCGCAGCCGCGCGTCGCTCGCGGCGTCCGCGCCCATGTTCTGCAGGCGCACGGTGAACGCCGCCGAATCGCCGGGCGCGAGCAGCCGCGGCGTCTCGCGCTCGAGCGCGTTGAACGCGGCCGGAAAGGCCGGCTGCGAGCGCGCCGTCAGCGTCCGCTCGAACGCGCGCTCGCCCTTCGACCAGTGGACGCGCGCCGCCAGCGGCAGCTCCAACCCGTTCGCGACCGGCGAGCGCACCACGCCCGCGAGGCCGACTTCGATCGAGCGCCCCGGCTCCACGTCGCCCAGCTCGAAGACGCCCGGATCGCGGTCGCGGTCGACCGCCGGCGCGCCGTCGATGCTGCGCGAGCCCGCGCTGTACGCGATGCCTTCCGGCAGCGTCACGCGCACGCGCACGCCCTTCGCGCGCGCGGTCCCGCCGTTGCGCAGCCGCACCGCGCACCGCACGCGCTGCCCGGCCACGACGTCGTCCTCGCACTCGACGCGGAAGCTCGTCTCCTCGCCGGCGAACGAGGGCGCCGAGGGAATCTTCAGCGTCACCGGCGCGAGCGCGAACTCGGCCAGCTCCTGCGTGCACACCGACGCGTGCGCCGCGATCGGCGTGCCGTCGGCGAGCGTCGGATCGATCCGCACGCGGTAGCCCACGTCGATCGTCGCGCCCGGCCCGAGCGTCGGCGCGACGACCGTCGGCCGCGTCAACCCGAACGGCTCGGTTTCGGAAAGATCTTCGGGCGGGCGGCCGTCGATGCGCGCGCTCTGCGGCACGTAGCTCGCGTTCGCCGGCACCGGGATCAGCGCAACGACGTCGTGCGCGCTGCTCTGCCCCGAGTTGTGGATCTGCGCGCGCATCTGCAATTCCGCGCCCGGCACCAGCTCGCGCACCGCCGAGAGCGAGAGCTTCGTCGCCGGACCTTGCAGCACGGGCCGGCTGCGCACCACGAGCCGCACCACGTTCGAGCCGATCACCGGAACTTCGAACGAGGAGATCGCCGCCTGCAGCGAGATCGGCGTGCCGTTCTCGATCGTCGTCGCGACGCTGTACGCCAGCGAGATCCTGCGCTCGCCGCCGGGCGGCACGTCGCCGATCTGCGCGCCCGCGCCTTGCAGCAGCGAGGTGAGCCCGCCTTGCTCGTCGATCGGCGCGTCGTCGATGCGGGCCGTCCCGACCAAGTACGTCAGCCCTTCGGGGAGCCGGAAGCGCACGCGGAACCCGGTCGCGGTCCCGCCGCCCAAGTTGCGGAAGGTGAAGTTGGCGTGGACCGTCATCCCCGGCTCGACGACGCGCCCCGGCGAGACGTGCAGCGTGCGCAGCCCTTCCGGCAGCGGCGGGGTACCGGCAGCGAAGACGTCGGTCAGGGTGCGCATCGTGCCGTAACCGTGCGGAGCGCGGCCCTGCCGAACCTGCCGCGCGCGCTCACGTTAAGAGTCGTCCAGACCGACTGGCTGCTCTTCAGCCCAGCCGGGGGCGGGCCGATAGCAGGATGGTGAGCCGGCGCCAGGACGGCGAGTTCTCGCAGTGGCGGCAGCGGAACGCGACCACCTCGATTCTCATCTACAGCGGGCTGATCGCCGTCTTTTTGCCGGCGTTCCACTTCGTGTTGAGCTCGCTCCCCGGCGTGCCGGCGGGCTCGGACTCGATGCCGCTGCGCTGTATCCCGGCCACCTTCTCCACCCTGCTGGCTGCGGCCATCGTGCTGTGCAAGCCGCTGCGCCGCTACGCGGTCACGCTGCAGTTCGTCAACGTCCTGGTCGTGCTGCTCGCCGTCGTCGTGCTGGTGGTGAACAGCGGCAACCACTACGCGTACATCGCCGCGGGCTTGCTGGTGATCGTCGGCGCGCAGCAAGCGTTTTACCGCGTCGGCGATCTGGCCGCGACGTTCATCATCGGCTTCTCCTTCCATCTGCTCTACTCCGCGTGGCACGGCGTGCTCTGGACGCCGATGAATTTCGCCGCGATCGGCACATTCGGCAGCGGCTATTTGATCGGGTTCATCCCGGCGGTGCTGCGCATCAAGATTCAGAACAGCGAGATCCTCAACCGGCTCGCAGCGCAGCGCATGAAGGAAGAGCTGCTCGACGTGCTCGCCGCCCGCAAGCGCGCCGAAGAAGCGCTGACGCAGCTGGCGCGCTACGACGCGCTGACCGGTTTGCCGAACCGCGCCACCGTTCAGGAGCTGCTCGCCGAAGAGCTCGCGCGCGCGGCGAAGGACGGCTCGCGCTGCGCCGTCGCGTTCCTGGACCTCGACCGCTTCAAGGATGTCAACGACACGCTCGGCCACGACGTCGGCGACCGCGTGCTGCAGGAGCTCAGCCGCCGCGTCAGCGTGGAGCTCGGCCCGGCGGGCGTGCTCGGCCGCTGGGGCGGTGATGAGTTCGTGGCGATCGTGCCGGTCGTGCGCGACCGGGCGGCGCTGGAGGAGCTCGCGGCGCGTTTGATTCTCGCGATCGCGGCGCCCTTCTCGGTTGACGGCCTCGACCTCGCCGTGACCGCCAGCGTCGGGATCGCGATCTCGCCGCGCGACGGCGCCGAAGCCGGCGTCGTGATCCGCAACGCCGACACTGCGATGTACCAGGCGAAGCACGAGCTCGGCAGCGGGTTCGCCTTCTTCAGCGACGCGCTGCACGAGAAAGCCTCACGCCGGCACTACGTGCAGAACGAGCTGCGCCGCGCGCTCGGCGAAGGCGGCCTGGAGCTGCACTTCCAGCCGATCGTCACCGCGCGCAGCGGGCGCGTCGTCGCGGCGGAAGCGCTGGTGCGCTGGACCGACGCGGAGGGCGGGGTGCACCTGCCGCCCGACTTCATCGGGATCGCCGAGGACAGCCGCATCATCTTCGCGCTCGGCGCCTGGGTGATGAACGCGGCCTGCGCGCAAGCCGCGCGCTGGCAGCAGCGCGGCTTCGACGTTCGCATCGCGGTCAACGTCTCACCGCGGCAGTTCGCGCACCCCGACTTCGTGGGCACGCTGGCGGACGCATTGAAGCAGAGCGGCGCTGCGCCGGAGATGCTCGAGATCGAGATCACGGAAGCCGCGATCATGTCGAACGTCGAGCCCGTGCTGGCGACGCTGCAAGCGGTGCACCGCATGGGGATCGGCGTCGCGATCGACGATTTCGGGACCGGCTACAGCAGCTTCGCCTATCTCAAGCGCTTCGAGGTCGACTCGCTCAAGATCGACCGCACCTTCGTCGAAAGCATCGAGCGCGACGAGAACCTCGCGATCGCGCGCGCGATCGTCAGCGTCGCGCACGCGCTCGGCCTGCCGGTCACCGCGGAAGGCGTCGAGACGGCGCAGCAGGCGCGCATCCTGGCCGACCTCGGCTGCGACCGCCTGCAGGGCTTCTACTTCGGCCGCCCCGCGCCGGCGGCGGTCTTCGAAGCCGCCCGCGCCGAGCCGGTCCCGACGTAGCGCGGCGCCGCCGGGTGCTAGTGGAACAGGCGCGCGTGGAACAGGCCGCGGAACAGCGTCTTTGCGATCGGGAAGCTGGCGCCGAACTCGGCGAGCGCGATGAATCCGAGCGCGCTCATCAGCGCCGGTTCACGCCGAAACGCGCGGTGCACGTGCAGCAGCAGCGGCCGGAAGGCGTCAGCGAAGCGCAGCACCAGCACCGCCACGGCGGTCCCCAACAGCGCGCCGGCCGCGATGTCGCTCGGCCAGTGGAACCCCGCCGCGACCCGAAACAGCGCGCCCCAAATGCCGATCGCGAGGACGACGAAGCCGGCCGGCCGGCTCACCGCGAACGCGACGACCGCCGCGATCGCGTACAGTGCGGCGTGATCGCTCGGCAGCGAGCCGAAGTGGGTGAAGCTGGCGCGGACCTCGTCGACCACGCCGGCGTTGACGAACGGGATCAACTGCACCTCGAGCAGCGGCCGCGGGCGATCGACGAAGTGCTGGACGACGCGCGAGACGACGTACGTGATGACGCATGCCGACAGCGCCAGTAGCGTCAGATCGCGCGACCATTTGCGGTCGGCACGGCGGTTCCACAGCATCATCGCGCCGGCGGCGAGCAGCAGCTGCGGGATCTCATTGTCGTTGAGCTGCCACTGCAGGTTGTGCAGCGGAATCCTGGCGGCGAAGCGGTTCAGCGCGAGCAGAACGCCGGTGTCGAGCGAGCCGCGGTGCGGCAGGGGGACGATCAGGAGCGCGAGGACCAGCGCGCTCGCGGCACACGCGATCGCGCCGCCGCGCACGGCAACAGCAACGTCGGGCCGGCCGCGTGCCGGAACGTGCGGCACCGGCGGAGCGACGCGGTAATGCGGTGAGAATACGTCCGTCACGTCGAACCGGTGAGCCACGCGACGACCTCCGCCCGGCTGCTTCCACGCCGGGCGGCGCCGTCACTCTACCGCGCGCCGGTTCGACATCACCTCGGGTCGGCGGGAACGCCCACTAGTACGAGAGCGGCACCGTCTTTCGCTCGCCGGGCGCAAAGAAGTACGTCGACGGCGCCAACACGGTGAACCGCAGCGCGACGCTCCGCGCGCTCGCGCTGCCGCGTGCGCTCCCGACGCCCGCCGTGGCGAGACCAGCGCCCGAAAAATCAGCCGGCGTGACGCGCGCGCTCGCAACGAGCGCCGGCCGCAGCCGGAGCCACACCGCGCTCTGCGCCGGCACGCTGATCGCGTACCGGCACGCGCCGTCCGCACCGGTCTCCGGCCGCGTCCGCCCGATCAAATGACTGTCGAGCGCATCCCGCGCCTCAACGACGAGCTCCCCGCACGCCGGCGCCCGCTGCCCCGCCGCCGGCGCAGAGATCGCAACCGTCCCCTCCGCAATCGCAAGCTCCCCCGCCACCGCGCGAAGCGGAATCAAGGCAATCATCAAGGCGACAACCACAGCCGACGCTACGACAATCCGAGACGACCCCAGCGGCATCCGGCAAACCTCCGTTCACCGAAACTACCCCAACGAAAGAGCCCGCTCTCGCAAGCAGGCACTTTCTACCAAACCGGAGAGGTCGTACGCCCTATGTCCGGGGGCTATTCAACGAAAACGTCGCGCAGCGTATGGAGTGTTGCCGTGACAATCTTCGGCGGAGCCTTCCCCAAACGTTTCACCAGACGACTCTTGTCCAGGGTCCGCATCTGGTCGAGAATGATGAGGCCGCGCTTGCCTCCGAAAGAGATCGGGATCCGATACGGCGCGGGACGGCTTCCCGTCGTCATAGGGGCGACGATCACGGTCCGGAGGTGGTCGTGCATCTCCGGCGGCGACACGATGATGCAAGGCCGAGTCTTTCGAATCTCACTCCCAACGGTAGGATCGAGCGCCGCCAGCCAAATCCCGCCTCGGTTCACCACGCGAGTTTCGCGTCGTCCTCGTTTCCGAACTCCGGCCACACGAGCGCGTCGTCACCTGTGGCCGAAAGGGAACGGCTCGCCTCAGCCCATCCCTCGCGCGGGTGGCGCTTCGGTTTCCGAATGACCACGGCGTCGTCTTCGACATCGATCTCAACTTCGCGTTCGAAGCCGACTTGCGCCAGAATGGGCTTGGGGATTATGACGCCCTGCGAGTTTCCGACGCGCTGAAGACTTGCCCTCATGTTAGAACAATGATATTACAGGAAGGTCGGCTCGTCAATCATAGACTGTCATCCTGAGCCTGTCGAAGGATGAGCCAGCATCGTGCCGACGTCCCGCGACGATGGAAAAGGCCCGCTCTTTCGAACGGGCCTCTCCATTCCGCATGACGTGACGCCTACAAGTCCTCCGGGTTGATGCCCTTTTGCTTGTACTGCGTGCTCTGCGACGGCCTGCCGACGGTCGCATCGGGCTCGTACTCGCCTTCGTACTGGACGGTGTTCTCCGCCATCCGCTGGCGCTCGTACGGGCCGAGCACCTTGGGGTTCAGCTCCTGACCGTTCGGTGCGACGACGTCGCCGTACGAGCTCAAGCCGTCGCCGTCCGGGTTGAAGTCGAGGAACGCGCCCATGTTGCGCGGGCGGCCCTCTTCGTCGAGATCCTGGCCTTCCGGTTCGATCGCGAGGTTGCGGTAGCGCGACATCCCCGTCCCGGCCGGGATCAGCTTGCCGATGATGACGTTTTCCTTGAGCCCGAGCAGCGGGTCGTGCTTGCCCTTGATCGCCGCGTCGGTGAGGACGCGCGTGGTCTCCTGGAACGACGCCGCCGAGAGGAACGACTCGGTCGCGAGCGAGGCTTTCGTGACGCCGAGCAGCACCGGAGTGCCCTCCGCGATCTTGCCGCCCTCGCCCTTGATCTTCTCGTTCTCCTCCGCGAACACCGCGGCTTCGACGAGCTGCCCAGGCAGCATCCGCGTGTCGCCGCCGTCGACGATCTTCACCTTGCGCAGCATCGAGCGAACGATCACTTCGATGTGCTTGTCGTTGATGTCGACGCCCTGCGAGCGGTAGACCTTCTGCACTTCCTGCACCAGGTAGTTCTGCAGCGCGGTCTCGCCCTTGATGCGCAGGATGTCGTGCGGGTTGAGCGAGCCTTCCGCGACCGGCTGGCCGGCCTCGACGCGCTGCCCTTCGGTCACGGTGAGGTGCGTGTTCGCCGGGACGTCGACCTCGTGCTCGACGCCTTCGTCGTCGACGACGAAGACGACGCGCTTGCCCTTCTCCTCGCCGAACTTGATCGTGCCGGAGAACTCCACCACCGGCGCCTCGCCCTTCGGCTTGCGCGCCTCGAAGATCTCCTCGACGCGCGGGAGACCGGTGATGATGTCTTCCTGCGCGACGCCGCCGGTGTGGAACGTGCGCAGCGTGAGCTGCGTCCCCGGCTCGCCGATCGACTGCGCCGCGATGATCCCCACCGCTTCGCCGATGTCGACCTTCAGGCCGGTGGCGAGGTTGCGCCCGTAGCACATCGCGCAGACGCCGTACTTCGCCTGGCACGCCAGCACCGAGCGGATCTTCACCGTCTTGATGCCGGCCGCGATGATCGCCTTGGCCTTCTCCTCGTCGATCTCTTCGTCGCGCTTGACGAGCTTGTCGCGCGAGTTCTCCGGGTTGCGAACGTCCTCGGCGGCGCGGCGGCCGACGATCCGATCGCTGATCGGCTCGATCGTCTCCTTGCCGACGGTGATGTCGCCGACGGTGATCCCGCTGGCGGTCCCACAGTCTTCCTCACGGATGATGACGTCCTGCGCGACGTCGACGAGCCGGCGCGTCAGGTAGCCCGAGTCCGCCGTGCGCAGCGCGGTGTCGGCCAGACCCTTGCGCGCGCCGTGCGTCGAGATGAAGTACTCGAGGACGGTCAGACCCTCTTTGAGCGAAGCCTTGACCGGGATCTCCAGGATGCGGCCCGACGGGTCGGACATGAGCCCGCGCATCCCGCCCAGCTGCTTGACCTGCGCGATCGAGCCGCGCGCGCCCGAGGTCGCCATCATGAACACCGGGTTGAGCGGGTTCTGCGCGGCCTGCATCGAGGCGGTGACGTCGTCGCCGGCCTTCGACCAGATCTCGATCGTCTTGTTGTAGCGCTCGTCGTCCGAGATGAAGCCCTGGTCGAACAGCCCGTGCAGCTCGTCGACCTCGGCCTGCGCCTTGTCGAGGATGTCGTGCTTCTGCTGCGGGACGATGATGTCGCTGATCGACACGGTCGTCCCCGACTGCGTCGCGTAGCGGAAGCCCAGCGCCTTGACCGCGTCGAGGAACTCCGCCGTGGCGGCGTTCCCGTACTTGCGGTAGCACTCGGTGATCAGCTTCTTGAGCGCGCCCTTGTCGAGCGTGACGTTGAGGAACGGGTACTGCCACTCGGCCGGGAAGGCTTCGTTGAGGATCACGCGGCCGACGGTCGTCTTCACCCGCGCGCCGTTGAGCCGCACCTCGATCCACTCGTGCAGCCCGATCAGCCGGTGGTTGTACGCGGTGATCGCCTCGGTGCCGTCCTTGAACGCGACCGGCGCGCTGGAGCCGTCCGGCTTCTTGCGCGCGCTGCCGTTGCGGTAGACCGGTCCGGCGTAGAGCGCGTCGTCGGCGAGCGCGGCCTTCGCAGGCCCCTTGTACTCGTCCGGCTGGAAGGTGAGCCAGTACAGACCCAGGACCATGTCCTGGGTCGGAATCGAGACCGGGTTTCCGAACGAAGGCTGCAGGATGTTGTTCGAGGACAGCATCAGGATGCGCGCCTCCGCCTGCGCGCCGGCGCTCAGCGGAAGGTGCACGGCCATCTGGTCGCCGTCGAAGTCGGCGTTGTACGGCGTGCAGACCAGCGGGTGCAGGTGGATCGCCTTGCCTTCGACCAGCACCGGCTCGAACGCCTGAATGCCGAGGCGGTGCAGCGTCGGGGCGCGGTTGAGCAGCACCGGGTGCTCGCGAATCACTTCGTCGAGCACGTCCCACACTTCGGGACGGACGCGCTCGACCATGCGCTTCGCGCTCTTGATGTTGTGCGCCTGACCGCGGTCGACGAGCTTCTTCATCACGAACGGCTTGAAGAGCTCGAGCGCCATCTCTTTGGGCAGCCCGCACTGGTGCAGCTTGAGGTTCGGGCCGACGACGATGACCGAGCGGCCCGAGTAGTCGACGCGCTTGCCGAGCAGGTTCTGGCGGAACCGGCCCTGCTTGCCCTTGAGAATATCCGAAAGGGACTTGAGCGGACGGTTGTTGGGGCCCGTCACCGGACGCCCGCGGCGGCCGTTGTCGATCAGCGCGTCGACCGCTTCCTGCAGCATGCGCTTCTCGTTCTTGATGATGATCTCGGGCGCGCTCAGCTCCAGCAGCCGCTTGAGCCGGTTATTTCTATTGATCACGCGGCGGTAGAGATCGTTCAGGTCCGAGGTGGCGAAACGGCCGCCGTCGAGCTGCACCATCGGGCGCAGCTCCGGCGCGATCACCGGCACCGCGGAGAGGATCATCCACTCCGGCTTGTTGCCGGAGGCAAGGAACGCTTCGACGACTTCGAGCCGCTTGATCGCCTTGATCCGCTTCTGGCCCGAGGTTTCCTTGAACTCACGGCGCAGGTCTTCCTGAAGCTTGCGCAGGTTCAGGTCGCGCAGCAGCTCGCGGATCGCTTCCGCGCCCATGCCGGCTTTGAAGCGGGTGCCGTACTTCTCACGGCTCTCGCGGTACTTCTGCTCGGTGAGGATCTCGCGCTTCACCAGCGTCGTGTCGCCCGCGTCCGTGACGACGTACGCCGCAAAGTAGATGACCTTCTCGAGCTGGCGCGGCGACATGTCGAGCAGGATGCCGATGCGCGAGGGCACGCCTTTGAAATACCAAATGTGCGTGACCGGCGTGGCGAGCTCGATGTGGCCCATCCGCTCGCGGCGCACTTTGGCGCGCGTGATCTCGACGCCGCAGCGGTCGCAGATCATCCCTTTGAAGCGGATGCGCTTGTACTTGCCGCAGTGGCATTCCCAGTCTTTGGTCGGGCCAAAGATCTTCTCGCAGAAGAGCCCGTCACGTTCCGGCTTGAGGGTCCGGTAGTTGATCGTCTCGGGCTTTTTGACTTCGCCGAACGACCATGCGCGAATCTGTTCCGGCGACGCGAGGCCGATGCGCATCGCGTCGAAATTGTTGACGTCGAGGAGGTTCAAGTTTTTCCTTTGCTCAGCGCGTCGGCGAGACAGAGGCGGCCGAGGTGACGTCGTAAGTCCGGGGTGGCTGGGTTCCGCTTGAAAAGGCGAACAGACCCAGGAGACGCCGGCTCGACGTTCCTTGGGTCCGCTTATCGGCCGAAGGGCATAGGCGCGAATCGTATCACGGATCCGCAAGAAATTCAAGGCGCGCCGGCCGGGCCGCCTGCGAGGGAAGCAGGCGTGGGCGTCCTATGTGTGGGCCGTGGCCCTTCGCTGGATTGTCCGTTCGCTGCTTACCCTCGCAGGGCTCGCAGCCCTGGTTCTGCTGCTGGCGCTCGCCTACGTGCTGTGGGTCCTCTACGCCACGAAGGCCGGGGTAGCGCGAACCGAGGGCACCGAGACGGGACTGCCGCTCGACGGCCCGGTGACGATCGCCCGCGACGCGCGCGGCGTCCCGCACATCCGGGCCGGCTCGGCCCACGACTTCTTCGTCGCCGAAGGCTACGCGATGGCGAGCGACCGGCTCTTCCAGATGGACCTCACGCGGCGCTACGTCGAGGGCCGGCTCGCCGAAGTCCTCGGCAGCCCGCTGGTCCGGGTCGACCGCCGGATGCGCCGCTTCGGGATCCGCGACCTCGCCGCGCGCTCGTACGCCGCGGCCGCGCCGGAGGAGCGCGCCATGCTGGCCGCCTTCGCCGACGGGATCAACGCGGCGGCGGCCCGCCAGCCCGTCCCGCCCGAGTACCGGGCGCTCTTCTTCGGCTTCGAGCGCTGGCAGCCGCAGGACGCGCTGGCCGTCGGCTTCGCGACCGTGCTGGACCTCGACGACAAGCCCGACGACGTGATCGTCCGCGACTTCGTCCGCGACGCGCTCGGCCCGGCCGGCACCGACGCCCTCTACCCGCTGACCGACCCGAAGTACGACGTTCCGACCAACGGCCGCCCGCCCGGCCCGATCGCCGCGCTGCCGGCATTGCCGGGAGTCCGTCAAGGGGATTACGCGACCGCGCTCCGTCACCGCGATGAACGGCCGCCGGTCGGGAGCAACGGCTGGGTGGTCGGCGCGGATCGGACGACGACCGGCAAAGCGGTGCTCGCGAACGACCCGCACCTCGACATCGCGATCCCCGGCATCTGGTATCTGGTCGAAGGGAGCGCGCCCGGCTTGCACGTCGCCGGCGCCGCGCTCGCCGGGACGCCGGGCGTGACGCTCGGCCACAACGAGCACCTCGCCTGGGGCGTCACGGCCGGCGAGACCGCCGCGATGCACGTCGTGCGCGAACCGCTGCGCGGCGCCGACGAGCTGTTCGAAGGCGACGGTTGGGTTCACGCGCGCCACCGGCACGAGATCGTCGGCGTGCGCTTCGGCGGCAGCGTCGACGTCGATCTGCTGGAAACCGACCGCGGCGTCGTCATGTACAGCGGCAACGGCGTCGCCTATCTGATGGACTGGCGGCTGCGGCGCAAGCCCGTCTCGACGCTGGCGCCGTTCTTCGGCTTGCTGCGCGCGCGCACCGCGGCCGACGGCGTCGCCTCGATGCGCGCGCTGCCGGAACCCGCGCTCAACGTGATCTTCGCCGACGACACCGGCCGCGTCGCGTACCACTTCGCCGGCGGCGTCCCGCTCGAACCTTCGTGGGGCCGCTGGGCCGCAGCGGACAACGCACCGGAACCGGTTTATTTGACCTACGCCGACGCGCCGCACGTCGACCCCTCGCGCAGCGCGCTCGTCGTCACCGCGAACAACCGCGCCGCGGGCGACGGCTCACCGCGGCTCGCGCCGTTCTGGCCGCCGCCGTACCGCGCGTTCGAGATCCGCCGCGCGCTCGCCGCGGCCGCGGACGCACACCATCGTCTGTCGCCCGAAACGATCGCCGCCGAGCAGCGCGATGCAACCTCGCCCGCCGAGCGCGAGTTCGCCGATCTCGTCCTCGCCGCCGCGGCGCGCAAGCACGCCGACGGAGATCGGACGCTCGCGCCGCTGCTGAGCGCGCTGCGCTCGTTCGACGGCACGCTGATCCCCGCGTCGCGCGGCGCCACCGCCGTCGTCGCGCTGCGGCGCGACATGCTGAGCACGCTCGCCGCGCAGCATCTGCCGGCGTGGCTCGCGCCCTCGTATCCGTCGACGAGCCCCGGCTTCGAGGTCGTGCTGCGCGCGCTGCGCGAGCGCCCGCGCGGCTGGGTCGCGCGCGACGACTACGATCTCTTCGTCACCGGCGCGATCAAGCGCGTCGCGACGCAGCTCGGCGCAGACGTTCCGCCGTTCGGGACGTACGCCGCGCAGCCGCTCAAGCACGCGCTCGCGCCGTTCGGCTTCGCGCTGTGGAACGGTCCGACGATGCCGGGCCGCGGGGGCAGCTTCGCGCCGGCAGTGCAGTGGAACGGTCACGCGCAGTCGTTCCGCGCGGTGTGGATCGCGGGCGACTGGGACCACGGCACGATCGACGTCGACGCCGGCGAGTCCGGCGAGCCCGGCTCACCGCACTACGCCGACCAAACCGCCGGCTGGGTGAACTTCACCCGCACACCGCTCCCGTTCTCCGACACCGCCGTCCGCGCCGCGACGACGTCAACGTTAACCCTGTCACGGTGAGCTTCAGGACTATTTCGGCCCCTTCAGCAGGCTCGGGGTGACGGCGCTCTCGAAGCTCACGGCGACGCGTTATGTCGAGCCAAACGCTCATCTTTGTCGGCTGCGTCGTCGCTATCGCGCTCGGCGTCTTGGCGCTCGCTGCGACGTTCATGGACCGCAGGGAGGACCAGCAGATCGCGAAGATGCTGCGGGCGAATACCGCTGCGCGCAAGGCCGGGCCGGTCGCGGTGGAGGGCACGGCCAAGGCGACGCGCGTCGTCACGGCACCCGGCGCCGGCATCGACTGTATCTTCGCGTACGAACGATGCGAGGTGTGGACGCCGAACGACAAGGGCGGGTCGTGGTACGACATGGGCAGTCTCTGCTGGCCGCCGATCCCGCTGTTCCGTGTCGAAGACCAGACCGGATCGGTTCTCGTCCAGGCCACTTACGCCGACGTCGAACTCGACGAGACGAAATATCCGGGCAAGACCCATCGCGTCAGTGATGAGTTCGCCGAGGTCTTTCCGATGTTCGGCCTGCCGATCGGTGAAGGTTGCCTGGTGAACGTCTACGAGCGCGTGCTAGCGCCGAACGCGCACGTCTCGGTGTACGGCACCGCCATGCCCGCGTCGCAAATCGGTCCGCTGGGTGCCGCAGGCGTCAAACCGGACGAGCTCGTCATTCGAGCGTCGCCCGGAAGCCCGTTCATCATCACGGGACAATCGCGGAATGACTTCGAAATAAACCTTCGGTCGTGGTTTGGCTTTGAGTTCGTCGCCGGGCTGGTGCTGGCGCTCGGCGGCATCGTAGGAATGCTGTGGGCGTTGTTCCTGCGCGGACCGGAGCCCGGCATCGATAGTTCGACCTGGAAAGCGGCCATCGTGACGGCCGCGCTGATCATCGTCGGTGCGATGTTCTTCGGCATCCAAGCCCTGGTTATGCCGTATGTTCGGATGAAGCAGACTCGTGGCGACGTCGACCGCCGATCGGCGGCTCTCGATGCGTTGCTCAAACAGCGCCACGATGCGCTCGGGAACGTTCTTGCGGCCTGGGGGACGCCACACGAAGAGGAGAGCGGTCCCTTGGCGCAGATCGTGCAGCTGCAACCGCTGACCGGAGTCGGACCGCTGAGTCGCGATCGCGTCGACGCCGAGTGCCGGCTCTCGGCGTCCGTCGAGCAATTCTGCGCGGCGGCCGGCAGCCGCGCCGAGCTGCACGCGCATCCGGAACGTGCAAAGCTGTTGAAAGCACTGAGAGCGCTGCAGAGGAGCGTCACACAGAGCTGCGATCTCTACAACGCCTCGGTTTTCTTGAGCAATCAGCGGTTGGAGGGGTGGCCCAACCGGTCGTATGCGCGGCGCATGGGCCTGGTCCCGCACGAGTTCTTCGGCGCATCAGCGCTCTAAAAATCGGGATTCTATCGGCCCCCTTCGTCGGGCTCAGGGAAACTGGGCGAGTCGTGCCCAGAAGCCCCACCCGCCGGTGATGTTGGACACCGCGAACACGATCTCGTTCGCGCCTTTGTGCAACGGCAAGAAGACGCCGTCGCCGACCGGGTTCATGATCCCGCCGCCGACGTCCGCGCCGAAGTACAGCGGCGTTCCGTTGCAATAGATGACGAGGCCGTTCACGTAGCCGAACAGGATCCGTCTCAGTTGATCGCGGTCGGACTGGATCACGGTGCGCGCGAAGACGATCTTTTCGCCAGCGACCTGGTTGTTCATGATTCGGTCGACGAGCGGCTCACCGGTCGCGGGATCGGACGGAAAGCTGAGCTGCGGCGAGCGGCGATAGCGGTTGATCAGCACCACGCCCGTCGTCTCCGGACGTACATTTTGCCAGCGCACGCCGCTCAGGTTCGGCATCGCGCCCGGCGGATACGCGGTCGCGTCGAGGGCGTCGGAAATTTGCCAATCGGCGAGCGTGCCGGGCGGAAGCGGCGGTTGCGGTGCGGGCGGCGCCGTCGGGTGCGCGGTGTAGCGGACGTTCGAGAAGTATGCGCCCCGGCCGAACGCGCCGGTCCAGACGCCGACTGACGCGCCGTCGACGCCCGCCAGCGCGGGCACGGTCAGCGTCGGCTTCGCTTCGCCGTTGAGATAGAGGTTCGCGACCGAACCGGTCACGTCGATCTTCACGTGTACCCAGGCGCCGAACGGCAGCGTCGCGACCGCGTTGGCACCGTCACCGTGATAGATTTTCCACGCGCCGCCGACGCTGTTGAGCGCCGGCGCGTACTGCACCGCTTCAGGCGTTCCGCTCGCGCGCGGGCGCAGCCAGATCACTTCGGAGTTGTCGGTGGACGCCGCGTGAAACACCGCGCCCATGAAGTTACCGCCCTCCGGCATCGCCATGTCGAGCTCGAGCGTTCCGTCGCGCAGCGACGTGCCGCGCGCGAGCGCGACGCCTTTGTCGATGTAGAGGCTGGGCCGGCCGAGATACGTTTCGAACTTGATCGTGTTCGTCGCCGTCCAGCGGTCGGCCGTCAGCGGAATCGTCGTCTCGGCGGCCGCAGCGCGCGCGAGGCCGGCGGCCAGGACCGCCGCCATTGCCGGTATCGCGAGCGCTCGGAAGGTCGTGCTCTGCGTCATCGGGACGCCTCTTCGAAACGCGCGCGCGGCGCCCCATCTCGGGGCGGAAAATCGGCATTCTGCGCGCCCGAAACCACGCTTTGCGGCCGATTCGGGCCGTCTGCGGCCCCGCCCGGCTATACTCTCGGGGATCGCTAGCTGCCTACGAGGAGAGTTATTCCGGTGCAGTTCCCCGCGCCCTCGCCCAACGGCCACCCGAACGGCAAACCGTCCAACGGCAAAGCGCCTCGCGGCAAAGCGGCCAACGGCAAAGCCGCCGCTTCCGCCGACGTCGCGCGCCCGTACACGGCCGACGACGTCGCGCGCCTGCGCGGCAGCGTTCACATCGAGCACACGCTCGCGCGACGCGGCGCCGAGAAGCTGCGGGCGCTGCTCGCGCGAGACGAACCGGTCGCGGCGCTGGGATGCATGACGGGCGGTCAGGCCGTGCAGGCGGTGAAGGCCGGTCTCAAAGCGATCTATCTCTCGGGCTGGCAAGTCGCCGCCGACGCGAACACCGCCGGCCAGATCTATCCGGATCAATCGCTGTACCCGTACGACTCGGTGCCGAAGGTCGTCGAGCGGATCAACAACGCGTTTGTGCGCGCCGACCAGATCGACGTGCTCGAAGGACGCGCCGGCGAGAAAGACTGGTTCGCGCCGATCGTCGCCGACATGGAAGCCGGGTTCGGCGGGCCGCTGAACGTCTTCGAGCTGGCGAAGTCGATGATCGCCGCCGGCGCGGCCGGCGTTCACCTCGAAGACCAGCTCGCCTCGGAGAAGAAGTGCGGACATCTGGGCGGCAAGGTGCTGATCCCGACCTCGCAGGCCGTCCGCAACCTGGTCGCGGCGCGGCTCGCGATGGACGTCTGCGACGTGCCGACCGTCCTCGTCGCGCGCACCGACGCGGACGCGGCGAACCTGCTGCTCAGCGACATCGACGAACGCGATCGCCCGTTCCTCACCGGCGAGCGCACGCTGGAGGGTTTCTTCCGCGTGAAGCCCGGGATCGATCAAGCGATCGCGCGCGGCCTCGCCTACGCGCCGTACGCCGACCTGATCTGGTGCGAAACCTCGCATCCCTCGCTCGAAGAAGCCGAGGCGTTCGCGCGCGGGATTCACGCGCAGTTCCCCGGCAAGATGCTGGCCTACAACTGCTCGCCCTCGTTCAACTGGAAGCTCAAGCTCGACGACGCGACGATCGCGCGCTTCCGCGCAGCGCTGTTCGAGTACGGCTACCGCTTCCAGTTCATCACGCTGGCCGGCTGGCACGCGCTGAACCACTCGATGTTCGAGCTCGCGCACGACTACGCCGAGCGCGGGATGTCCGCGTACGCCGAGTTCCAGCAGCGCGAGCTCGCGAGCGAGCTGGCGGGCTACACCGCCACGCGCCACCAGCGCGAAGTCGGCACCGGTTACTTCGACGAGGTCGCCAAAGTCGTCGGCGGCGGCTCCTCCTCGACCACCGCACTCACCGGCTCTACCGAAGAAGCCCAGTTCACCGCGACGACTGCTGCCGCGTAGCGGTCACGTAGGCGTCGGCGGCGGGGACGAGGCGGTCGCGGAGCGCGAGCGAGAAGCGCGCGCGCTCCATCGCGCGGTTGACGTACAGCGCCGGCGCGTTTCGCTCGCGCGCTTGCACGAAGGCGGCGAGCTCGGTGAGCGGCGCCGCGTTCCAGAACTCGCTCGGCGCGTTCGCGACCGCGAGCGCGCGCTCGAACTCGGACCGCGACGCGTTCAGCTCGTCGACGTGGGCCTGATAGAACCGCCACACGAGCTGCGGATTGTTCGGTGCGGCGGCCGCGATCAGCCGGCCGCGCACGCCGGCTGCCTGCGGCGGAAGCTCCGATGACATGACGATCTCGAGCGCCTGCTGCGCGAGCTTCGGATCGGCCGCGGAGACCAGCGCGCCGTAGTAGCGCCGCGCCTCGGTCTCGTTCTGCGCCGACTTCGCGATCGCGTGCAGCTGGTCGAACGTCGCCTGGTCGGCGTACCGCGCAACGACCGGCAGCACGACGTCCTGCTGCTCGGCATCGAGCGACGAGCGGTCGGCGACGAACCTCGCGAAACGGCGCCGCGCTTCTTGAACCACCGCGGGATCGTCCCACTCGCCCAAGTGCGCGATCAGCGAGCGCCGCACGAGCTGCGTCGTCGGCGCTTCGTGCGGTTGCGGATCCCAGCCGGTGAGGGCGAACGCGGGACGCGCCACCGAGCGCGCGAACGCGGCGAACGCGCCGTGGCCGGCGGTGCCGCGCTCGTCGCGCTCGATCGTCGTCAGCGCGTCGAGCACCTGCTCCCAAGCGCGCTGGTCGAGATCGGTCCGCAGCGCGGACGCGAGGGCGAGATACGATCCGAGCGGCGCTTTGTTCGCCTCTGCCAGCGCCCACTGGTCGTCGAGCAGCGCGATCTTGTCACCGTCGGGCAACGCGGCGAACGCGCGCCGGTTCGCGTTCAGCGTGGCGTCGTCGTACGCGACGCGGTAGAAGCCCACCGTGCCGGCGTTCGCGCTCAGCGGCTCGCCGCAGCGGCCGGCGGCGACGTGTTGGCCGTCGCGGCTGAAGAGCACGCGCTGCACGGCGCCGCGCGCGCCTGAGCGCACGCCGAGCGGAACGTTCCAGCGCGATTGCGCCGGATCGCTCCCGCTCAGCAGAAACCGCTGCTGCGTCAGCACGAGCGTGCGGGCTCCCGACACCGCGCACGTCGCGCGCACGCTCACCAGCGGAAAGCCGGGCTGGGTCGTCCAGCCCGCGGCGAGCTGCTCAACGTCGCGCCCGCTCGCCGCGGAGAGCGCCTGCCACAGATCGCCGCTCGTCGCGTTCGAGTACGCGCGCGCCTTGACGTACCGCCGGATCCCCGCGCGGAACGTGTCCGCGCCGACATACGCCTCGAGCATCCGCAGGAACGCTTGGCCTTTGTTGTAGGTGATCGCGGAGTCGAACGAGGCTTCGGCTTCCATCTCGTTCGTCACGTGCTGCTCGATCGGGTGCGAGTTGATCCGCGCATCGGCGCCCATCGCGACCTCTTTGGAGGCGTCCTGGCGCTCCCACCAGGCCCAGCTCGGATTGCGAAGCGCCGTCTCTTTCGCCGCCATCCACGACGCGAAGCTCTCGTTCAGCCAGATGTCGTCCCACCAGCTCATCGTGACGAGGTCGCCGTTCCACTGGTGCGCCATCTCGTGCGCCTGGATGCTGAACACGCGCTGCCGCTGATCGAGTGTCGCGTTCGGCCGAACCAGCAGCGCCTGATCGTTGTACGTGATCGCGCCCCAGTTCTCCATCGCGCCCTGAAAACCGCCGGGGACCGCGATCGAGTCGAGCTTCGGCAGCGGGTACGGATAGTCGAAGTACGCGTCGTAGTCGGCCAGGATCTGCTGCGCGTTGGCGAGCGCCGTCGCGCCGAACCGTTCCTGCCCGCGCACCGCGACGACGCCGAAGCCGCGTCCGCGCGCCGTCGCCGCGAGCCGGCCGAGTTCGCCGGCCGAGAACTCCATCAGGTACGTGGGCATCTTCGGCGAGCGCATGAACGTCGTGGTCGCGTTCGCGCCGTTCACCACCCGGCGCTCGACCGGCATATTCGAGAAGACGCTCCATCCGGCCGGCACGGTCGCGCTGAGCTGGAACGTCGCGCGGAACACCGGCTCGTCCCAGCACGGAAACATCCGGCGCGCATCCGTCGCCTCGAACTGCGTCGACAGCATCGTCCCCGCGGTACCGCCCGTGCGGTACGGCTGCACGAACAGCCCCTGCGGCGCGCTCTCGAGCTTGCCCGTGTACGCGAACGAAAGCGTGTGACGCCCGCTCGCCAGCGGGCTTGCGAGGGTGAGCGTGGTGAGCTGCTGCGCGTCGTCGCTCTGCACGCTCGCGACCGCCGCGCCGTCGAGCTTCACCTCGCTCAGCCGCTCGTTCAGCGAGTTGAACGCGATCGAGCGCACCGGCTTGCGCACCTCGAGCACGACCGTCTCGGTCCCCGCCAGCGTCTTCGCCGCGACGTCGGGGACGATCGCGACGCGGTAGTCCACCGGCACGACGTCTTTGGACAAGCGCCCCGGCGTGGCGTCGAAGTTGAACGGCGGCCTGGCGGACGCCGCCGCACCGAGCGACAACAAGAAAACGGCCGCCAGCGCGGACCGCACGAACGACGAATGCATCGCGCGGCAGTTTCCGCGCAGTTTTCGCGATGTCATGCCTTGCGGCCGCCCTGCGCGGTCTGCGGGTGCGGTCTTCAGTCGCGGGCGCGGTGCTGCCGGAAGGTCACGTTGAGCCGCGGCTCGGTGACGTGCGGATCGCGCGGGACGCAGTGCTCCCAGTAGAGCTGCGTGTCGCCGGCCATCACGATCAAGTCGCCGTGCGCCACGTCGACCGAGATCGGCTCGTAGTGCAGCCTGCTCTCTTTCTTCGGCCGCAGCCGAAAGGTGCGCGTCGCGCCGAGCGAGAGCGAGGCGACGACGAGCCGCGCGTCGCGCGTCCCGTCGCGGTCGCCGTGCCAGGCGACGGCGTCGTTGCCGTCGCGGTAGCGGTTGAGGAAGCAGTAGTCGAACGCCGTGCCGGTGTGGCGCTCGGCCATCGCGCGCACGAGCGAAAGCGCCGGCGTCCAGGGCTGCGCCATCTTCTCGCCGCGCCCGGCGGTCTCGCGCGGAACGAGCACGCGCCTGCCGTACATCAGCCGCGAGTCGGCGCGCCAGCGCGTGTCCGCGTTCAGCTCGCGCACCAGCGCGTCGGCCAGCGCGCGGTCGATGAACTCCGGAACGTAGGTGACGTCGCCGCGGTCGCCGACGAGGCGCAGCGGGCTCGCGGCGGAGGCGAAGAGGGCGAGTTGGCGGGACATGAGCAGGCCGAACATACGTTCGCCCTGCGGCGCTCAGCCCCTCTCGCTAGCGCTTCTTCGCTCGCGCCGCGCGGTCGGCGCGCTTGTTCGCCTTCTCGATCTCCGCGGCGATCTCGGGCTTGGTCAAATGCGTCGAGACGTGCATCCCGAGCCGGCGCGCTTCATCGAGGAGCTGCTCTTTGGTCTTGCCTTCGACGTCGACACCGCCATAGGAAGGCCCCGACGCGTTCGGGCCGCGTTCCGCGGCGCGCGGGTCGGAGGGGCCACGGTGGTCCTTGGCCTCCCAGTGGTCGCCGACTTTCTCGAACGAGTGCTTGACCGCCGCCCAGGCTACGCGGTGCGCGCGCTCTTCGTCGCCGCCGTACTCTTGCTCCGCGTTCTCGAGGGTCTTCTCGTACGTGTCTTGGGCCTTCTTCGGCGAGCGCTCGAGCGTCGAGGGCAACTCGGCGTACTCGCCTTTCTTCCCCTTTGCTGGCATGACGGGATCGTACCCGCGCGGGTAGAGATGCCTCATGGAAGACGACCGCTCGAACCCTGGTAAAGATGAACTACTGACTCCCACCGGCGACGACGCCTCCGGTGACGAACCCGCCGCGGACGAGGGGCTCGACCGGTACGACGAGCCGGTGCTCGCCGCCGACGCGACCGGGATGCTGGCGGGCGAAAAGCTCATCACCGACGCGGAGATCGAAGAAGGCCTGGACGGAAACGACCGGCTCGCAGGTGACGTGTAACCCGTGACGTAACCGAGTCGTCGTGAACGGAACCCGCAGCGCGCGCGCCAATCTTTGGGAGAAGGCGATGAGCCTACCCATGGCGCGCGACGAAGACTTTTTCGGCCCCAACCGGCGGCCGGTCGGAATCGACCCGAAGTATCTGCGCGTCATCAACGATACCGCTTTGCGGTCCCGGCTAATAATGGCTGGTATCGCGGAGGGGTTACAGTCACCCAAAGGCCCGCAGCGCATCAAGTCGATCATCCGCCTCTATCCCGATTTCGACGCGCCGCGGCCGGGCAACAAACCCCGGCCGGTTCGCTCCGCCGCCGCCGCGCCCGCGAGCCCGCCGGCGCGCGCGGCGTTCGGATTGCCGACGGTCGAGGAGCTCAACGCGCTGCTCGCGCGCATCCTGCAAACGGAGCGCGCGGTCAGCATCGAGATGCAAGGCCGGCTCGGCTCGGACATCGACCGGCTCAAGAAGCAGATCGCCACGCTCGACGGCGACGACTTCGAGCGCGCGTTCCGCGAGCTCGAGAACGCGATGCGCCAGCGGCGCGAGATCGCCGTGCAGATTCGCGAGGAAGCGTTCCGCCGGATCGACGCCGACAACTCGTTCGAGCCGCGGCGCTACTTGCGGTTGATCGCGCGGGAGCGCGGCGGCTAGCTCACATCATCGGCGGGATCCCGGTGTCGGCGACCTGCTGGCACTGCGGATGCCCGCACTGACAGCCGCCGTCGCCGAGCGGGCCGGTGGCTTCTTGCTCGCCGCAGCGCCGGCTGCAGTACTCGCCGTTCGGATCGATCGGCGCGGTGCTCTGCGCTTGCGCTTGCTTCGGATAGGGTCGCGTGCAGAGGCAGGCGTGGTGCTCGCACGTCGGGGTCGTCATGCGAAGGCTCGTACCCGCACCATTCGGCCAGAAACGGCGTGAACGCGGCAGCGCGCGCTCGCATGCCGAACCGCGTGCCGAAGCCGGCGTTCGTGTCGAATCCGCTACGCGAACACTACGCCCGCTTACGTCTTTCCGGGGTCCGACCGCGGGTTGCGACCTGCGTCGCAGCGCGACGGGGGGAGGTCGCGAACGCCGAGAACCTAGCCGATACCCCGGTAGAGACACCGGCCCGGGGATCAGGGGTGTCCTCTGAACGAGGAGTAGGGTCTAGCAGCAGTGATCCGAAGCATCGCCGCCAACGGGCGTCCTGATCTCGGCGGAGTTTTCCGTCCGATCGATCGGCCGCGCGTGCTCGAGCGCCTGGCGACTGCGGCGCAGTACCGGATCGCGACCATCATCGCGCCGGCGGGCTTCGGGAAATCGGTCGCGGTGAGGCAGTACTTGGCGACCGTCGCCTCGTCGGTCGTCTACGACGTGCCGCCCGACGCCGCGACGCTGCTGCCGTTCGTGCGCGGTTTCGCCGACGCGCTCGAAGGAGTCGTCCCGGCGCTGCGCCGTTCGCTGGCGACGGCGCTCGACGGCGCGCGGAACTCGGCGACCCCGGGCCGCGACCTTGCGACCTGGGTCGCGACCCACATTCGCACGCTCGACACGCTGGTCGTCATCGATGACCTGCACCACGGCGAGGCCGATCAGGAGATCTCGCGGTTCATCGCCGCGCTGGTCGACCGCACCAAGGACGGCCCGCGCTGGCTGTTCTCCTCGCGCAGCCCGCTGCAGCTCCCGGTCGCCTCGTGGCTCGCCTACGGCGAGTCCGATCTGGTCGTCGACGCCGTCGACCTGCGCTTCAGCATCGACGAAGCGAAGCAGAGCGCCCGCGCGACCCGGGTCGCCGTGCGCGACGAAGAGCTGGAGCAGATCCTCGGCTTGATCGACGGCTGGCCGGCGGCGCTGACCTTCGCGCTGCGCACGTCCACCCGCGCCAGCGATCTGCGCGCGGTCTCGGCCGGAACGCGCGAGATGGTCTACCGCTATCTCGCCGAGCAGGTGTGGCATTCGCTGGACGACCGCATCCGCGGCTTCTTGCGCACCGCCGCGTTTCTTCCGCGCTTGGAGACGCGTCTTGCCGTGGCCGCCGGTTTCGACGACGCCGCGGCGATCATCGAGTCGCTGCGCGAGCGCGTCGCCTTCATCACCGTTCTCGACTCCGGCGTCTACAAGCTGCACGACCTCTTCCGCGACTTCGTTCAGCGCCAGATCGCGCTCGAAGGCGACGAAGCGCTGCGCGCCGCCCAAGTCACCGCGGGCAGCATCCTCGAGAAGGTCGGGCTCCCCGAGGCGGCATTGCAGCGCTACATCGAAGCCCGCGCGACCGACCACATCGTCCGCGTCATCACGACCTACAACTTCACCCTCCTCGACAACGGCCACTTGGACACGGTGGAACGGGCGATCCGCACGCTGCCGAGCGGCAAGGTGCTGCAGCTGCCCGGTGTGCTCGCCGTGCGAGCCGCAATCGAGGACGCGCACGGGCGCGTCGAGCAAGCGGAGAAGTGGTACGCATCGGTCTTAGCGCAACCGGGCGGCGACGACTCCACGTTCGCGACAGCCGTCGCTTGGCGCTACGGGCTCCTGCTGTTCAACCAAGGACGCCTGGACGCGCTTCCCGTGCTGCAAACGTTTAGCGCTCGAGGCGACCTGAATCCAAGCGACCGCGCGCAAATCCTCGGCACGCTCGCGACAACCTACGCGCTGGCGAACGATCTCGACAAAGCAAAAGAAACGCTCTCCGAAGCATTGGAGCTCGCCGAGTTCGCCGACGACGACACGCGCACGCGAACCTACGGGCGCGCCGCCACGGTGGCGTTCTATGCGGGCGACGCCGCATCGGTCGAACAGTACACGCGTGAGGCGACGCGGCTCGCGATCGAGTGCGGGGCGTTCGGGCTTGCCGCGCGTCTCTTTTCGGCGCTCGCGTCGCAGAACTGGTTCGCGGGCCGGATCCCGGTTGCGGCCTGGTACGCGACGCAGGTGGCGACGAACGCCGAGAAGGCCGGAAATCCCCAGATGCGCGCGGTCGGGCTGCGGACGCTGATGGACATCGAGGGCGAACGCGGGAACGCGGAACGCGTCGCCGAGCTGGAACACGAGTTGGGTCAGCTTTCGTATCGCGGGCCTGCCGGCATCATGGGCTGGCTCGTCGGACGCGCCATGGCGTTGACATGGCGCAAGCAGTTCGCCGAAGCGCAAGCGCTGCTCACGACCGCGTCGGACAACGAGCTCACGCCGTACCAGCAACGGCTGCGCTACGCCCTTCTCGCAGTCGTGTCCGCCGCCGCGGCAAACAAGCGCGCGTCGAGCGACGCGCTGGCGGGCTACGAGCGCGCCGTCGAGCGTGACACCGATCCGCGGCCGGTCTTCGCGCGTTCGCGGGCGCTCGCCGAGCGGCTCGCTGCGCTCGCGAATCTTCTCGTCGGGCGCAACGCCGTCGCGCAACGCATCCTACGCGCAATCCGCGGCAAGCGCGAGGACCTGGCTGCGTTCGACGCGGTACTCGGGAGCGTGCTGCTCCGCGAGCCGGACGGCATTGCCACGGGACTGCGCGAGATGCGCCTTGCCGGGCAAAGCGGCTATGCCAAGCTGATCGAGATCGTGACCGCGGCGATCCTCGAACCCCAGGACCAGACCGACCAGAACGAAGCGCTGACCTCCGCCGAGACCGACGTCCTGCGCGCGATGGCGCGGGGACTCTCGAACCAAGCGATCGCGGACGAACAGGGACGGACGATCAATACGGTCCGCTCGCACGTCTCGTCCATCCTGCGAAAGCTCCAGGCCTCCAGCCGGGGTGAGGCCGTGGCAGCCGCCCGCCGGCGGGAACTCGTCTAGCGACGAAACGGCCTCGTCCTTTCGGACGAGTGTTGCCATCTCGGCTCCTTGATACGGTGAGGGCGTCCCCCGCATCGCTAAGGAGTTGTCTGTGCTGGAAGCTGTTCTCGGAATCGTCGGCGTCGTTACCGTGGTTTGCAATACCCCGCCGATGAGTTGCTGACACGTGATGACAGGGGTGCTTTAAAAATGGAAGGTCGGGCCGCGTTGGCGCGGCAGCTCGGTGAGACGAGGACGGACGCCGTCGAGGCGATCCTCGGTCGGCTTGGGCCCCGCTCGGCGGGGCAGGCTTCGGTCCTCGTGGTGCGGTCGCTGGTGTCCGCGCTTGCGACGGCGATCGAAGCGGCCAGTCCGGATGCCGTCGTCTCGTGGGGTCGGATCGCGCACGCCAAGTTGGCGCTGCCGGTGATCCACGACCTGGTATCGGCCGGGTGCGACGTCGCGGCGGCTGCGGGTGAGCCGCTCGACGTCGACTTTCCGGCTCTGCTCGTCTTCCTCGAGATCGTCAAGGCGCACGTCGCCGAAGCGTTCCCGCTCGCGCCGGGACAGCGGTTCGAAGACCCGCAGCGCACGACGAACGGCGTGATCGAAGGCGTCCTGGCGATGCTGAAGGCGCGCGACGAAGCGACCTGCGCACACTCGCACGCGACCGGCGCGTGGTGCCGCCGCCTCTCCGAAGCGATGGGGCTGCCCGCCGGCACGACCGACATCATCGTCAAGGCGGGCGTCCTGCACGACATCGGCAAGATCGCCACTCCCGACGAGATCCTGTTCAAGACCGGTCCGCTGACCGAAGCCGAGTGGGTCGTGATGCAGCAGCACGCCGAGTTCGGCGCGCAGATCCTCAGCGAGCTGCCGACTCTCGCCGCGTACGCGCCGATCGTGCGCGCACACCACGAGCGCTGGGACGGCACCGGCTATCCCTACGGGCTCAAAGGCGAGCAGATCCCGTTCGAAGCGCGCGTCGTCGCGGTCGCCGACGCCTTCCACGCGATGATCAGCGCTCGGCCGTACCGTCCCGCGATCGCGCAGCGCGAGGCGATGGAGATTCTGCGCGAAGGCCGCGGCACGCAATGGGACGCGGAAGTCGTCGACGCGATGATAGCAATGTTGGACGCGCCACGCTCGGTCGGGCGTCGGGAAGTGGCACTCGGGTAGGCCCCTATCGGGTGTGGGCCGGAGGAGGATCGCGCTGCGGGTGTAGGCGCGGTCCTCTTCCGCATTTCCGGGTGAATGGGATTTTGGCGGGCGTGGTGGGTCAGGATAGTGTGTGGCAACACCATCGCACCCCCGCCCAACTCCAATCAAAAATGAAAAAGACCCGAGCTCGCTGAGCCCGGGTCTTCCTCTAGCCCGACACCTTCCTAGTAGTCGTCGTCGGTCGAGTGCGCGAGCGGACCTTCGTCCTCTTCCTCGTCGTCCTTGTACTCCTCGTCCTCGTCCTCGAGGACGTAGCCTTCCTCGTCTTCTTCCTCTTCCGCGACCGGCGGCGCTTCCTCGTCGACGACTTCGTCGACGACGATCTCGCCGTCGTCGGTCATCGTCGCGCGGAGTCCGCCGAGCGGCGAAGCCGGAAGGAGGTCGTCGTCCGGTGCGCGGCCGCGCGCCGGACCGGCGCTGATGAGCGGCGCTTCATCGTCGAGCTCTTCCTCTTCTTCCTCGGGCTCCTCGCCGGCGACGGGGCCGGGGGCTTCAGCGCTCTCGGCTTCCTCCGGTTCCTCTTCCTCGTCCTCGGCGGGAAGGCCGATCGACGCCGCCGCAGCGGCCTGCGAGAGGCGGTCGCGCTCGGCTTCGCGCTCGGCGAGCGCGGTCTGCGACAGGCGCGGATCTTCGTCGCCCATCAGCAGCCCGATCTCTTGCGCGCGCTCCGCCATGTCGTCGTCCTGAATGCGGATCTCGACCTCTTCGCGCTGCTCCGTCAACACCTTGACGTCGAGCGCGAGCGACTGCAGCTCCTTGATCAGAACCTTGAACGACTCCGGAACGCCCGGCTCCAGCACGTTCTCGCCCTTGACGATCGCCTCGTACGTCTTGACGCGGCCGACGACGTCGTCGGACTTGACGGTGAGCAGCTCCTGCAGCGTGTAGGCGGCGCCGTACGCTTCGAGCGCCCAGACCTCCATCTCGCCGAAACGCTGACCGCCGAACTGCGCCTTACCGCCCAGCGGCTGCTGGGTGATCATCGAGTACGGACCGGTCGAGCGCGCGTGGATCTTGTCGTCGACCAAGTGCGCGAGCTTGAGCATGTAGATGTAGCCGACGGTGATCGGCCGGCCGAACCGTTCGCCGGAACGCCCGTCACGCAGCCAGGTCTTGCCGTCCGCCGGGAGACCGGCGTCCTGCAGCCACTCGCTGATGTCCTCCGCGTGCGCGCCGTCGAAGACCGGCGTCGCGATGTGGAAGCCGAGCATCGCGGCGGCCCAGCCGAGATGGGTCTCCATGATCTGCCCGAGGTTCATGCGCGAGGGAACACCGAGCGGGTTGAGCACGATGTCGACCGGCGTGCCGTCCTCGAGGTACGGCATGTCCTCTTCCGGCAGCACCTTGGCGATGACGCCCTTGTTGCCGTGCCGGCCGGCCATCTTGTCGCCCTGCAGAATCTTGCGCTTCTGCGCGACGTAGACGCGCACCAGATGGTTCACGCCCGGGCTGAGCTCGTCGCCGTTCTCGCGCGAGAAGCGCTTGACGTCGCTGATCTTGCCCTTCTCGCCGTGCGGAACTTTCAGCGAGGTGTCGCGCACTTCGCGCGACTTCTCGCCGAAGATCGCGCGCAGCAGCCGCTCCTCGGCGGTCAACTCGGTCTCGCCCTTCGGCGTGACCTTGCCGACGAGGATGTCCTCGGGCCGCACCTCGGCGCCGATGCGGATGATCCCGTTCTCGTCGAGGTCCTTCAGCGAGTCCTCACCGACGTTGGGGATGTCGCGCGTGATCTCTTCGGGTCCGAGCTTCGTGTCGCGGGCCTCGCACTCGTACTCCTCGATGTGGATCGAGGTGAAGCGGTCGTCCTTGACCATGCGCTCGGAGATGAGGATCGCGTCCTCGTAGTTGTAGCCTTCCCACGGCATGAACGCGACGAGCACGTTCTGCCCCAGCGCGAGCTCGCCCTGATCCGAGGACGGCCCGTCGCCCAGGATCTGCCCGCGCACCACCTTGTCGCCGACGCGGACGATGGGGCGCTGGTTGATGCACGTGCCGGCGTTCGAGCGGGTGAACTTGAGCAGCTCGTAGGCGTGCTCGAGCCCGTCGTCGTCGTGCTTGACGACGACTTGGTGGGCGTCGGCCTGCACCACTTCGCCTTCGGAGCGCGCGAGAACGCAGCCGCCCGAGTCCTTCGCCGCGCGGTACTCCATCCCGGTGCCGACGATCGGCGCCTGCGGGCGGAGCAGCGGGACGGCCTGGCGCTGCATGTTCGCGCCCATCAGCGCGCGGTTCGCGTCGTCGTGCTCGAGGAACGGGATCAGCGCGGTCGCGACCGAGACGATCTGCTTCGGCGAGACGTCCATGAGCTGCACCTTGGCGGGCGGCTCCTCGACGTATTCCTCGGCGTAGCGCGCGACGACGGCGGGGACGGTGATCTTCCCCTTCTCGTCGATCTCGGTGTTCGCTTGCGCGATGATGTACTCGTCCTCGCGGTCCGCGGTCAGGTAGCGGATCTCGTTGGTGACGGTTCCGTCGCTCACGACGCGGTACGGCGTCTCGATGAAGCCGTAGCGGTTGACGCGCGCGAAGGTCGCGAGCGAGCCGATCAGACCGATGTTCGGCCCTTCCGGCGTCTCGATCGGGCAGATGCGGCCGTAGTGCGAGTGGTGGACGTCCCGCACCTCGAAACCGGCGCGCTCGCGCGAGAGACCGCCCGGCCCGAGAGCCGAGAGCCGGCGCTTGTGCGTCAGCTCGGCGAGCGAGTTGGTCTGGTCCATGAACTGCGAGAGCTGCGAGGAGCCGAAGAACTCTTTGATCGCTGCGACGACGGGCCGGATGTTGATCAGCGCCTGCGGCGTGACGGTCTCGATGTCCTGAACGGTCATGCGCTCGCGCACGACGCGCTCCAGGCGCAGCAAGCCGACCCGGAACTGGTTCTGCAGCAGCTCCCCGACGCTGCGGATGCGGCGGTTGCCGAGGTGGTCGATGTCGTCCTTGTTGACGACCTTGCCCTGCACCTTGATGAGCCGGCGCAGCACCGCGATCATGTCCTCGCGCGTGAGCGCCTTCTTGTCGATCGGCGGGATGCGCAGCCCGGCGGCGGCATACTCTTTCTCGAGCTTGCCGCTGAGCTTGTAGCGGCCGACGCCGGCGAGGTCGTAGCGCTTCTCGTCGAAGAACAGCGACTCCAGCAGCTTCTCGGCGTTCTCCGCGTTCTCGGGCTCGCCGGGACGCAGCTTCTTGTAGATCTCCTTGAGGGCGTCTTCCTTGGTCTTGACGTCCTTGTCTTTCTCAAGGCAGTTCTTGATCAGCGGGGACTCGTCGAAGAGCGCGACGATCGCCTCGTCGGACTCCCAGTCGAACCCGAGGTCGGGGCGCGAGAGCGCGCGCACGAACGTCGTCGCGTAGATCTTGCGGTTCTTGTCGATGCGGACGCCGATCGTGCCTTCGGTCTCGTCGTTCTTCGTGCCGTTGTCGGTCTCGAACTCGATCCAGGCGCCGCGGTTCGGGATGATCGTCGCGTTGAACGTCGGACGGTTGTTGGTGTCGACGTCCTGCAAGAAATAGACGCCCGGCGAACGGACGAGCTGGCTCACGATCACGCGCTCGGCGCCGTTGATCATGAAGGTGCCCTTGTCCGTCATGAGCGGGAAGTCGCCCATGAAGATCTCTTGGTCGGGGATGCCTTTGATCTCGCCCGACTCGGCGGTGATCAGGCGGACGCGCACGCGCAGCGGCGCGCTGTACGTCATGTCGCGCTCGCGGCAGTCTTCGACCGAGTACTTCGGCTCGCCGAGGCTGTGCTCGCCGAACTCCAGCACCAGATTTCCGGTGAAGTCCTTGATCGGCGAGATCGACTCGAACGCTTCCTTCAAGCCGTCGCTGATGAACCACTTGAACGACGCCTTCTGCAGCTCGATCAGGTCGGGAAGCTGCAGCACGTCGGTGATCTTCGCGAACGAGTGACGGTCGCGCTTGGCACCGGGATCCTCGGGCAGCTCGACGGTAAACGCTTCCTCGGGAACGTGGAAGCTCGCGCTCGCGATGTTCTCTTGCTTGACCGCGGTCCCCGATCCGTTCGGCGCGGCGGGCGCCGCATCGGTTTTCTTGCTGCGGCTGCGCGTCGATTTGGGTTTGTCCGCGGTCGTCTTCGTCGCCATTCTGTTCTTGAGGGTCTTCCTGCGTGGGGCTCACGCGCGCTCGGAGGGGCCGCAAACGCGAAAAGGCAAGGACCGACCCACCGGAGTGAGGTGTCCTCGCTCGCTTCGTTATGCCGCTATCCGCCGAGGGGCATAGGGCCGTATCCTACACCGCGCGGTCGACGGCCGTCAAGGGACAAGGTCGGCGACCGCCGGACCGGGACGGCGCTAGGCTGCGTCGTCGCTGCGGGTCGAGAAGCTCGGAAAGACGGTGGCGGTGCGGACGCTGTCGACGGCCGCTTCCAGCGCGGTGTACCGGTCCCGCTCGCAGTCGCAGCTCCTGACGCGGTCGCCGGAGCAGCCGGCGTAGTCATGGCGGGCGAGTGAGTGACCGCACGGGCAAAGCACCAGATTGTCCAATCGCTCGATCTCCTGCGGGGAAGGGCTCGAACCGGACGGATCGGCGAACCCACGCTCGCATGGTACCCGCGCGGGCGGGCTGCGCAAACTACGACTTCGCAGCCAGCCGCTTGACCGGTGCGACGCGCGCCAGCATCGCGGCGAGGCGCGCCCGCTTGGAGGCGTGCGGGTCGAGGCGGCTGACCGCCGCAGGCGCCGGCTCGAAGCGGAACGCGCCGAACCGCGCCGACGCGCCGGTCCGGCCGCCGACGGTGAGCGCGATCCGCACCCCGGCGTCCCACGGCGGAAGCCACGAGCCGTCGAGCCGGCCGCCGAGCGTCGTCCAGCTCTTCCCGTCGCCGCTGAACGCGAAGCGGTACGCCGAGCCGTCGAGCGCGGTCACCCGCAGGTGGACCCGGTTGCGGTTCGGTGCGCGGGCGAGCGCCAGCTCGACCAAATGGCCGCCGCGGCGGCGCCAGACGCTGACCATCCCGTCGCGCACCCCGATCCCCAGCGCGTCGCGGTGCGAGCCGTACGCGCACAGCGAGGCGAGCGTCTCCGCCGCCTGCCCCCGGGTTTCGACCTCGGCGGTCGCGGCGTAGTCGCCGGCCGTGATCGTGCGTGCGACGACCCCGGCGAGCGGGTCGCTGCCGCGGCGCTCGTGTTGCGCGGTCAGCACGAGCGCGCCGTGGTCGGTCGCCAGCCGCGGCGCGGCCGACTGCGGCCACTGCCAGCCGCGGTCGAGCGGCCCGGCGCTGAAATCGGCCTGCCAGCGACCCCGCTGCGCGGCGCGCTGGTCGCGGGCGAACGGCGCGTCGGCGATCCGGCTCGGCCCGCGCCCGCCGTTGATCGCCGGCCAGCCGTCGAGGCTCCACTCGATCGCGTCGAGGCAGAGCTGGCGGCCGACGTAGATCGCGTCGGGCCGCGCCTCGTAGGCGTGATAGAGGTAGTACCAGTCTCCCTTGCCGTCGTCGACGGGCGCGCCGTGGCCGGGACAGCGGAACGCCTCGTTGCCGGCCAGGATCGGGTTCGCCGGGCACTTCTCCCAGGGGCCGGTCAGCCGCCGCGCGCGGGCGACCCCGACCGCGTAGGCGCAGTCCTCACCGCAGCACGTGTTGCCGGAGTAGAACATGTAGAACCAGCCCTCGCGCCGGATGACGTGCGGCGCTTCGACCAGCCGCCCTTCCCAGGGCGCGTCGTTGCGCAACAGCTCGACCGGCTCGCCGGCGAGCACCAAGCCGTCCTCGGAGAGGCGCTGGGCCCAGATCGGCGTCGGCTTGTTGTGCGCGTTCCCGTCCTCTTTCCAGAGCAGCCAGCGGGAGCCGTCGGCGTCGTCGGCGGCCATCGCGTCGATCGAGCCGTTGCGCTGGCCGATCAGCGGGCCGTGGTCGGTGTACGGGCCTTGCGGGCGGTCTGCCGTCGCGACGGCGACGCACAGCGGCCCGTCCTTGCGCCGCGCGGTGTAGTAGACGTAGAACCGCCCGTTCTTCTCGGCGAAGTCGGGCGCCCAGAAGTTCCCGGCGCACCAGTCGGGCCGGCGCGCGAAGACGTGGCCGGCCAGCTCCCAGTCGACCAGATCGGCCGAGGTGAAGATCGGGAAGAACGGCGCCCAGTCGGTCGAGGTCGTGACCGCGTAGAACGTTGCAGGCTGTTCTGAGCTCGTCGAAGGACGGATGACGGAGGGGTCGGGGAAATCGCCGGCGCGGACCGGATTGCGATACTTCCCGTGAAATGCCGGCTGGCGCGGCGTCGAAAACGAGAGTGCCACGGTGAGCTCATTAGACGGATCGGCATTCCGCCGCACCGTCTTGAGCAGAGAACGTAATTCGCTATGCGATCGGTGCCGCGCCGTCGCTCGCGCGCACTTCCGTAACGAGCGGTTCACGTCCGAAGCGCGCCGCGTACGCCGACTCGAGCGCCGTGCTCAGCGAGGCCACGGCGTCACGCCGAACGAGCACGACGATCGAGCCGCCGAATCCCCCGCCGGTCATGCGCGCACCGTACACGCCCGGCACGCCGCGCGCCGCCTCGACCAACAGGTCGAGCTCGGGCGAGCTGACCTCGTAGTCGTCGCGCAGCGAGTCGTGCGAGGCGTCCATCAACGCGCCGGCGCGCGCGAGGTCGTTCTCGCGCAGCGCGGCGACCGCCGCCAGCACGCGCGCGTTCTCGCCGACGACGTGCCGCGCGCGGCGGTGCAGGAGCGCGGGGAGCGCGTCGGCGCGCCGCGCGAAGTCCTCGAGCGAGACGTCGCGCAGCGTTCGCGCGCCGAGCAGCCGCGCCGCCTCTTCGCTCTGCGCGCGCCGCTCGTTGTACGCGGAGCCCGCGAGCTGATGCTTCACGCGCGAGTCCGCGACCACGATTGCCGCGCCGGCCGGGAGCGGAACCGGCGTGACGTCCTGCGTGCGGCAGTCGACCAGCAGCGCGTGGTCGCGCACGCCGCAGGCGGAGGCGAGTTGGTCCATGATCCCGCTGCGCAATCCGACGAAGCCGTTCTCCGCCTCCTGCGCCGCACGGGCGAGCTCGTGCGGCGGCAGCGTCGCGCCGGCGGCGGCGAGCAGCGCGAGCCCGACGGCGAGTTCGAACGCCGCCGACGAGGAGAGCCCCGCGCCGAGCGGCACGCTCGTGCGCACGGCCAGCTCGGCGCCGCGCAGCGCGACCCGCCGCGAGAGCGCGAGCGCGACGCCCTGCGCGTAGTCGCTCCACGCGCCGCGCGGCCGCGGATCGCGCGCGTCGAGATCGAACTCCGCGCGCTCGCCGCGGTCGAGCGAGCGCACGCGCACCGTGCGGTCCTCGCGCGGCACTACGGCGGCGAGGGTCGCACGGTCGATCGCCAGCGGCAGGACGAACCCTTCGCTGTAGTCGACGTGCTCGCCGATCAAGTTGACGCGGCCCGGCGCGCGGAAGAACCGCGGCGCGCGCGCGCTCGTTGCGGCGAACGCCTCGCGCAGCGCGCTCAGCTCGCTCATCGGCCGGCGAGTGCGCCGCGCGCTTCGATCTTCTCGCGCAGCTCGGCGGCCTTCACCTCGGGGAGCGTGTCGTTGATGAACATTCCGGCGCCGGCCTCCGAGCCGGCCAGGTATTTCAGCCGCTTCGCGCTGCGCATCGGCGGATAGAACTCGACGTGCAGGTGGTACGGATCGTCCGTCTTCGGCGCTTGGTGCAGCGCCATGATGTACGGGAACGAGACGCCGAAGAGCGCGTCGAACCCGCGCAGCACGCGCTTGAGGATGCGCGCCAGGCCGCGCACCTCGCGCTCGTCGAGGTCGGGAAGCGCGCGCACGCAGCGCATCGGCGCGAGGTGCGTCTCGTACGGATAGCGCGCGAAGAACGGCAGGTACGCGACCCAGCCGTTTTCCTCGGCCAGCATGCGCCGGCCGTCGGCGCGCTCGGCGTCGCGCACGTCGCAGAACAAGCAGCGGCCGGTGCTCGCGCGGTGCGCGCGCGCCTGCGCGATCTCGCGCGCGATCACCGGCGGGACGAACGGGTAGGCGTAGATCTGGCCGTGCGGATGGCTCAGCGTCACGCCGATCGCCGCGCCCTTGTTCTCGAACGGGTAGACGTGCACGACCTCCTCGCGCGCGCTCAAGTCGCGCGTGCGGTCGCGCAGCACGCGCACGAGGTGCTCGATGCGCCGCACCGGCAGCTCGGCGAGCGTCGCGTGGTGGTCGGGCGTGTAGAGCACCACCTCGCACGCGCCGTGCGAGGGCGCGACGGGCTCGAGCGCACTCGACGCAACCTCCGGTTGCGGCGGATTGCGCTGCAGCGAGGGAAACTTGTTCTCGAAAACCACGATGTCGTAGCTCGCGGCCGGAACCTCGGTCGGAAACTTCCCCGGCTTCGTCGGGCACAGCGGGCAGTAGTCTTCCGGCGGAAAGAACGTGCGGTCTTGCCGATGCGTCGCCGTCGCCACCCACTCGCCAAGCAGCGGATGCCACCGCAGCTCCATTCTAACGGCGCTCCGCCCCAGGCTCGGGTGCGCAGCACCCCAGCGCGTAGCGCTGCGGTCCTTCGGACCGATGCGTTCGGCCGAAGGCCGAACGCTGGCCCCCCACGCCTTTCGGCGCGGGGCCCCCGGTCCGACCTCGCAACGACATGCTAGGCATTGCGCGATTCTGCTGCGCTCGGTCCATCACCATTGTCGTTGACTTCAGCAAACGTGTAATAGATCAGGTAGCGGCCGTCGGGGAGGGTGATCTGCTCTTTCACCATGCAGGGTTCGGGGGCGGCGTCGTTCATTCGCCGAGGTGCTCCGCGAGCGCGCGCGCGAGCGACGCGTCGTCGTCCGCGGCGAGCTCGCCGAGGAGCGACCAGCGCTCGGCGTGGTGCGCCGTCTCGCCGGGCAGGAGCGTGACCAGCGGCGCGAGCGTCTCCACCTCGCAGAACGAACCTTCGGTGTAGACTTCGACCGAGCAGCCGCGGTCCGGGTACTCCGCGGCCGCGTCGTAGAGCGTGCGCACGACGAACGCCGTTCGCTCCGCGAGGTACGCGAACCACCCGCGCTCGCACGCGACGCCGATCTTCGCCGGCGCGGTGCGCGCCGGATCGCAGCGCAGCCGCACGAACGCGGGCCCGAAGCCGAAGCGCGGATCGGAGAGATCGGTGTAGCTCCACACCGCCAGCGTGCGCGCCGGGAGCAGCGCATCGCGCTGCGAGCGGTAGCGGGGGTTCGGGATGAGCGCGACCCCGCCGGGCCGCACCACGGTGAGCCCCCACGGCGCGAGCCGGCACGGTGCCGGCCCTTCGTTCGCGAGCGCGTGCCGCAGGACGACGCCCGTGCCGTCCGCGTCGAGCTCGAGCTCGATCGACGCGGCCAGCCCGGTGAGCGGATCGTGCGCGCGGCGCAGCACCGCGCGACGCGCCGACGACTCGATCCGCGGCGCGCCCTCGTCGATCGTGTACGTCTCGGGGAAGCGCTCGGGCGCCGCCCACAGCCGGTGGCCGCCGTACGCGCGCCACGTGCCGTGCGGCGTCTCGCGCTCCGCACCGACCGCCTCGCCGAAAACGTTGGGCCCGCCGGCGAAGCCGTAGTGCATCACGCGCGGGCCGTACGCCGCGGGCACGTGCAGCTCGACGACGCCGTTCGTCAGGCGCAGCGTCTCAGGCGACGGCCGTGCGGTCACGCTCCCACCACGCCGGTTCGGGCGGCGCGCTCGGGATCCGCCCCGCGGCCAGCTCTTGCACGACGTGCGCGACCAGCGTGCGCGCAGGCTGCCGGTGCGGCCCGGCGCAGGTGAATACGCCGTCCTCGCAGACCCGTTCGTCGCGGCGCAGCAGCGAGACCCAGTCGACCATCCCGAACGCGGCCCAGGCGCCGAACGCAACCATCGGCACGCCTTCGGCGCGCACCGCAAGCGCGTCGGCAAGGCGCTGCAGCATCCAGCGCGCGCGCTCGCGCTCGTTTCCGAGCACGTGCACCTCGGAGAGCGCGAACGGGAGCCGCAAGCGCTCGTGCGCGTCGCGCAGCAGCGGCCGCATGTCCATCCGCTCGGGCGCGACGTCGACGATGCCGAGGTTGCGGTGGCCCTCGCCGTCGCTCTCGATCCAGCGCTCGGAGTTCGGATAGTAGTTCCAACCCATGAGGTCGGGCGGCTGCGGGCGGCGCGCGAGGCGCGCGAGCTCGCACGGCGCGATCCCGCCGCGCTCGACGAGATAGCGGTGCATCGGATGGCCGTCGACGATTCGCCCTTGCAGCAGCTCGCAGGAAAGGTACATGCGCTCGCGCTTGTGCGCGACGTACGCTTCGACGCGCTCGTCCGCCGCGGTGAAGCTCTGCAGGTCCTCGGTCAGCAGAAACGCCGCGTCGGGGATCACCTCGCGGATGCGCTCCGTGGCGAGCGCGATCGCCTGCGCCTCGTTCACGATCGCGCGCGCGAACGCCGCGTCGTCGAAGAACGCGTTGGGGTACCAGACGGCGTAGAGCGTCGCGAAGCGCGCGGTCGTGAGCGGCTCGTTGATCGGCGTCCAGCGCTTGATCCACGGGAACCGGCGCGCGGTCGCCGCGGCGTAGTCGGCGAAGAGCCGCGGAAGATTCGGGTCGGTCAGCTCGGTGTAGAACGGCCCGCTGCCGTGGTGCAGCAGCGTGACGATCGGCTCGACGCCGCGCTCGGCGAGCGCGTGCAGCCGCCGCGCGGCCCAGCCGTAGTCGCGAACGTCGGGGTGCTGTGGGGCGACCTTCTCCCACAGCACCGGATAGCGCGTCGCGCGCACCCCGAGGCCCGCGAGCAGCTCGACGTCGCTCTCGCGCGCCTCGTGGCCGGTGTCGCGCAGCTGGTCGCGCGTGCGCATCCGGTCGACGCGCGCGACGGTCGGCTCCGGCGAGGCCCAGATCTCGGGTACCGCGAGGTTTCGCACGGCGGCGCTACGACGCGACCGCGGCGGTGGTGCGGGCGAGATCCTCGAACGTGACCAGCGCCGACGCGACGGCCTGATCCATGTTGAAATACTTGTACTCCGCGAGCCGCCCGACGAAGGTGACGTGCCGCTGGGCGCCGGCGAGCGTCGCGTACTTGCGGTACAGCTCGCGGTTCTCGGGACACGGGATCGGGTAGTACGGGTCGCCCTCGCCGCTCGGGTACTCGCGGCCCAAAATCGTCTTCGGGTGCTGCTGCCCGGTGAGGTGCTTGTACTCGGTCGTTCGCGTGTAGGGCACCTCGTAGTCGGGCTCGTTCACGCAGCCGACGGGCTGTGCCCACGCGACCTCGCGCGTCTCGAGCTCGAAGCGCAGCGAGCGGTACGGCAGCCGGCCGAACTTGTAGTCGAAGTACTCGTCGATCGGCCCGGTGTAGATCACGTGGTTGAAGCGCGCACGGTCCTCGATCAACGCGAAGTCGCAGCCGGTGACGACCTCGATCCGCGGGTGGTCGAGCATCTTGCTCACCATCGCGGTGAAACCGTCCTTCGGCATCGCCTGAAACGCGTCGGTGAAGTAGCGGTCGTCGTCGTTGGTACGGGTTGGGATGCGCCCGCAGACGGTGGCGTCGAGCTCGCGCGGCTCGAGGCCCCACTGCTTGCGCGTGTAGCCGCGGAAGAACGTCTCGTAGAGCTCGCGCCCGACGCGCGAGAGGATCATCTGCTCGGAGTTCTCGATGCGCGCGACGATCTCGGCGCGCGCCGCCAGAAAACGTTCCACGCCCTGCGCGTCGAGCTCGAGGCCGTAGAGCCGGTTGATCGTCGTGCGGTTGATCGGGATCGGCACCAGCTGCCCGTCGACGCGCGCCAGCACGCGGTGCTCGTACGGGAGCCACTCCGTGAACGCGCTCAGGTACTCGACGACGTGCTGCGCGTTGGTGTGAAAGATGTGCGGTCCGTACTGGTGGTAGCGCAACCCCTCGTCGTTGAGCGGGTCGTGCGTGTTCCCGGCGACGTGCGGGCGCTTGTCGATGACGAGGACGCTCGCGTTCAGTTGGCTCGCCAGACGTTCGGCGACGGTGCTCCCGGCGAGCCCCGCGCCGACTACGAGATAATCGTACACGTATGTGTTAATTCTCCCCGCAGCAAGCGCGGCGGGACGGCGTAGAGTTGGGTACAGCGCCTATACCCCGCGCCGAGCGGACATTATGCCAGCTTGCTTGTGGTTCGGAGGTGTCTCATTCCGTACGCGCCCGTCGAAGTCGTGGTCGCCGGCTTGCAGCTTCGGTGGCGCGGCGTGTGGCAGCGGCCGAACCACGTGCTCTCGCGCATCGCGCGCGAAGTGCCGGTGATCGTCCTCGAAGAACCGCTGCGTGACCAGCGCGGCGGCGACGCCATCGCCGTGTACGACGGCGTCACCGTCGTGACGCCGCACCGCGTGGCAACGCCCGCGGACGCCGTCGACGCGCGCGCGCTCGCGACGCTGCGATCGCTGGCCGGCGAGCGCCGCCCCCTCGTGTGGCTGTACACGCCGATGATGCTCGCGCTCGCGGACGCGTTCCCCGCCGCGCCGCTCGTGTACGACAAGATGGACGAGCTCGCGAAGTTCGCGAACGCCGACCCGCGCATCACGCCGCGCGAGGACGTACTCCTCGAGCGCGCCGGCGTCGTCTTCAGCGGCGGCCGGTCGCTCCATGCCGGTGTACGGCAGCGTACGCAGAACGCGCACTGCTATCCGAGCGGCGTCGACGTCGAGCACTTCGCGGGCGCGCGCACCGCGGAGCCGCATCCGGCGCTGCGGCCGCACCGCGGCAAACCGGTCTTCGGCTACGTCGGCGTGATCGACGAGCGCATCGACCTGAGGCTGGTCGCCGCGCTCGCGGACGCATACCCGGACGCGACGCTCGCGATGGTCGGACCGCTCGCGAAGATCCCTTCGGCCTCGCTCCCGCGGCGAGCGAACATCGCGTACCTCGGCAAACGCGAGTACGCCGAGCTGCCCGCGCTGCTGGCGGGCTTCGACGTCGCGCTCATGCCGTTCGCGCTGAACGAGCACACGCAGAACATCTCGCCGACGAAGACGCTCGAGTACCTCGCGGCCGGCCTGCCCGTCGTCAGCACCGCGGTCCCGGACGTTGTCGCCGACCACGCCGACGTCGTCCACGTCGCGCGCGACCACGACGAGTTCGTCGATCTGGTCGCGCGCGCGCAGCTGCCCGACGAGACGCGCGCTCGGCGCGCCGCGGCGAAGACGCGCGCCGCGACCTGGGACGCGATCGCCGCCGCGATGCGGCGCGACTTAGAGGCGGCGGGAATCCGCTACGCCGCCAGCCCGCGCCGCAGCAGCTCCGCGGCCTTGCCGTAGCACTCGCACGACACCTCGGTGAGGCGCGCCTCGTCGACGATGCGCACGCGCGCGTAGCCGTGCGCGACGAGACCGTCGTCGACGAACCGTCCGAGCACGGTGACGACGCTCGCGCGCCGCACGCCGAGCATCATCGCGACGACGTCCTGCGTGATCTGGATCTCCGGGCCGACGCGGTCGCGCGTCGTCAGCAGCCACTTGGCGAGCCGCTGCTCGATCGTGTGGCGTGCGTTGCACGCGACCCACTGCCCGCGAATCGCGCGCTGCGCGGCGAGGTAGCGCCGTGAGGCTTCACGCAGCTGCGGGTCGCGCTCGAACGCGTCGATGAAGTGATGCGCGTCGAGCCGCGCGAAGCGGCCGGGCGACTGCACCACCCACGTGTCGGGCGTGCTGTGCGCGCCGATCGCCAGCTCGACCCCGAGGAAGCCTTCGGAGCCGGAAGCGTCGACTTCGACGTTCGTGTCGCCTTCGAGCGCGCGCAAGGTCGAGACGATGCCGGAGAGCGGAAACCAGACGCCTTCGATCGGAGCGTTCGGCGGCTGCAGCACGTCCCCGATCCCGCCCCCGTGCACCGTCATCCGGTTCTCGAACAGCGAGCGGGTGCCCGGCGGGAGCCCCCCGAGGAACCGGTTTTTTTCTGCAGTTCCGGCTAACATACGCAAATGTCATACCCGTACATTTGGAATGCTATAAACGGGTCATAGGCCGATCGTCCTATAGCGAGCGCGCGCTAGGCCGGCACGCCGCCCTCGCGCAACGCCATCGTGAGCCGCACCTCGGTGCGCGACTGGTCGGTGCGGATCTCGACGCCGTCCATCAGCGCGCGCATCAGCGGCAGGCCTCGGCCGCGTTCCTCGCGCCGCTGCGCCGGCTTCCACTTGCCTTCGTCCTCGATCGTGACGACGAGGTGCTCCTCGCCCGCTTGCGCCTGGACGCGAACGAGACCGGGCAGCCCCGCGTAGGCGTGCTCCACGGCGTTCGCCGTCGCCTCGCCGACCGCGGTGAGCAGCGAGAAGCGCGCGTCGTCGTCGAGCCCGAGCTTGCGCGCGAAGCGCTCGAGGCTGCGGCGCACGAGCGGCACCGCCAGCGGCAGCGCGGTGAAAGTGAAGCTGAACGAAGGCGCGGCGACGTCGGAGGCGGCGACGGTCAGCATCGCGACGTCGTCGGTGTTCTCGCGCGCCGCGAAGATGCGCTGCAGCAGCGCGCGGGCCGGCTCCGTCTCGAGCCGCACGACGCTCTCGCGAACCGCGTCGAGCAGCCGCAATTCGCCCTCGATCACGTTGCGCGAGTACTCGATCAAACCGTCGGTGTAGAGCGTGAAGAGCGCGCCGGGCGGGAGCGTGAACGTCCAGTCGCTCGCGCCGACCCGGTCGACGATGCCCAGCGGGACGCCGTCTTTCGGCAGCGCTTGCACGACGCCGTCCGGAAGCGCGATCAGCGGCGCGGGATGGCCCGCGGCGGCGTAGGTGACCGTTCCGTCGCGCGGGTCGACGATCCCGAAGATCGCGGTCACCATCACCGGGTTCGCGCGCATGTTGACGATCGTGTTGGCGCGCTCGAGGACGAGCGAAGGCGAGTTCGGGTTGAGCGCGGCGGCGCGGAACGCCTGGCGCACCTCACCCATCACGATTGCCGCGCGCAACCCGTGGCCCGCGACGTCACCGATCGAGAACGCGATCCGGTTGTCGGGGAGGCGAAATGCGTCGTACCAGTCGCCGCCGACGATCGCTTCCTGGGCGCCCGGCAGGTACGCCGCGTCGAAGACGAGCCGGTCGTCGAGCGGGAGCCGCTCGGGGAGCAGCGCGCGCTGCAGCGTGTCGGCGACGTGGTGCTCGCGCGCGTACACTTGCGCGGCGTCGACCGAGACGGCGATGCGCAGCGCGAGCTCGGACCAGAGATCCAAGCCGCTGAAGGGATCGCCCGGGTCGCCGCCGCCGGCGACGTGCATGCAGCCGAGCTGCTGCCCGCGCGCGACGAGCGGGAACTCTTGCGCGCCGCCGTCGAGCCGCCCGGCGCGCGCGACCGTGGTGCGAATCTCACCTTCGTCGACGTCCACCCAGAAGCCGTCGGCGAAGTCCGGCACGATCAGCCGCCCGACCGCTACCAGCGTCTGCGCGTACTCGAAAGAAGCGGCCAGCTCACGACTCGCCGCCACCAGCAGCCGCAACGCTGCCGTCATCCGCCGCTGGTCGATCTGCGTCATCGCCTCGTCGGAACGTGCAGAGTCAGGCCCTCCCTGTCGGACCGGCGATACCCTCGCTTGCTCGTTCTCAAACGTCTCGCCGGATTGCGCGTTCTCGTTCACTGCTCGAATCGTTCCCGCCGCCGGTCGAGAAGTATGGTATGGAAGCTCGCGGTTCCGACCCGCGGACCCCTCGCTCGAGCGGTGACGTTCGGCGTGGAACTTCCGTACACTACCGGGGATACGCGCGAGTTTCGCGCATGCCGACGACGGGTAGCTTGCTCGTCAGTGGGCCTACCGCCGTCGGCTTTGGCTTCGAGGAGCTAGGGCCGTCGGCATGTCAGGCATTTCACCATGTCCGAGGAGATGCGTATGCCGCCTGCGGCCGTCGCCGGTAAATCCAAGACCAACGGCAGCCAGCGCGCCGCCGCCGTGAAGAACGGCGTCACGCCGCGCAGCACGAGCGCCGATCACGCCAAGCGCCAACTGCTCGGTGCGCTGCGCGCCGTCGCGCGCGGCGACTTCTCGGTCAAGCTGCCGACGACGTGGGACGGGCTCGACGGCGACATCGCCGAGGCGTTCAACGAGGTCGTGGGCTGGAACGCGCGCGTCCTCAAGGAGATGGAGCGCATCTCGAACGTCGTCGGCATCGACGGCCGGCTCGGACAGCGCGCCGAGCTCAAAGCGCCCGGCGGATTCGGCGAGAAGCTGCTCTTCGCCAACCGGCTGATCGACGACCTCACGCACCCGATCGCCGAGACCAGCCGCGTGCTCGGCGCGGTCGCGCGCGGCGACCTCTCGCAGCAGATGGCGCTCGAAGCCGACGGCCGCGCGCTCAAGGGCGAGTTCCTGCGCAGCGCGCGCACGATCAACGCAATGGTCGACCAGCTCAATGCGTTCGCCGGCGAGGTGACGCGCGTCGCGCGCGAGGTCGGTTCCGAAGGCATCCTCGGCGGCCAGGCGCACGTGCGCGGCGTCGCCGGCACGTGGAAGGACCTCACCGACTCGGTCAACTCGATGGCCGGCACGCTGACGAACCAGATCCGCAACATCGCCGACGTCACCACCGCCGTCGCGAACGGCAACCTCTCGAAGAAGATCACCGTCGAAGCGCGCGGCGAGATCCTGCAGCTCAAGGAGACCATCAACACGATGGTCGACCAGCTCAACACCTTCGCCGCCGAAGTCACGCGCGTCGCGCGCGAAGTCGGTTCCGAAGGCCGGCTCGGCGGACAGGCCGACGTGCGCGGCGTCGCCGGCACGTGGAAAGACCTCACCGACTCGGTCAACACGATGGCCGGCAACCTGACGAACCAGGTCCGCAACATCGCCGAGGTCACGACCGCCGTCGCGAAGGGCGACCTCTCGAAGAAGATCACCGTCGACGTCAAGGGCGAGGTGCTCGAGCTCAAGGGCACGATCAACACGATGGTCGACCAGCTCAACGCGTTCGCCGGCGAGGTGACGCGCGTCGCGCGCGAGGTCGGCACCGACGGGCGCCTCGGCGGACAAGCCGTCGTCGAAGGCGTCGCCGGAACGTGGAAAGACCTCACCGACTCGGTCAACACGATGGCGCGCAACCTGACCGCGCAGGTCCGCAACATCGCCGAGGTCACGACCGCTGTCGCGAAGGGCGACCTCTCGAAGAAGATCACCGTCGACGTGAAGGGCGAGGTCGCTGACCTCAAGGTCACCGTCAACACGATGGTCGACCAGCTCAACGCGTTCGCCGGCGAGGTGACGCGCGTCGCGCGCGAGGTCGGCACCGAAGGCCGGCTCTGCGGCCAGGCGCAGGTCGAAGGCGTTGCCGGCACGTGGAAAGACCTCACCGACTCGGTCAACACGATGG
>JAFAKB010000065.1 GCA_019235885.1 Candidatus Eremiobacterota bacterium
GGCTTCAAGGACGTCGCGGGCGTCGACGAGGCGGTCGAGGAGCTGCAGGAGGTCAAGGAGTTTCTCGAGAGCCCGAAGAAGTTCCAGGCGCTCGGTGCGCGCATCCCGAAGGGGGTGCTGCTCTACGGGCCGCCCGGGACGGGCAAGACGCTGCTCGCGCGGGCGGTGGCCGGCGAGGCGGGCGTCCCGTTCTTCTCGATCTCCGGCTCGGACTTCGTCGAGATGTTCGTCGGCGTCGGCGCCTCGCGCGTGCGCGACCTGTTCGAACAGGCGAAGAAGTCGGCCCCGTGCATCGTCTTCATCGACGAGATCGATGCGGTCGGCCGGCAGCGCGGCGCGGGCCTGGGCGGCGGCCACGACGAGCGCGAGCAGACGCTGAACCAACTGCTCGTCGAGATGGACGGGTTCGACCAGAACACCGGCGTCATCTTGATCGCCGCGACCAACCGCCCCGACGTGCTCGACCCGGCGCTCCTGCGCCCGGGCCGCTTCGACCGCCAGATCGTGGTCGACCGCGCCGACGTGCGCGGCCGCCAAGCGATCCTCGGCGTGCACTCGAAGAACAAGCCGCTCTCGAAGGAAGTCTCGCTCGAGACGCTGGCGCGAAGGACGCCCGGCTTCTCCGGCGCCGACCTCGAGAATCTCTTGAACGAGGCCGCGCTGCTCGCCGCGCGCCGCAACAAGTCGGTGATCGAGATGATCGACTGCGACGAGGCGATCGACCGCGTGATGGTCGGTCCCGAGCGCAAGTCGGTGGTGATGTCGCAGCGCGAGAAAGAGACGACCGCCTACCACGAGTCCGGCCACGCGATCGTCGGCGGGATCACGCCGAACTCCGACCCCGTCCACAAGGTCACGATCATCCCGCGCGGGATGGCGCTCGGCCTGACGTGGTCACTCCCCGACGACGACCGTCACTCGCAGACCAAGAACGAGATCCTCGCGGTGATCAAGAAGGCGCTCTCGGGGCGCATCGCCGAGGAGATCAAGTTCGGCGATGTGACGACCGGCGCGTCGAACGACTTCGAACAGGCGACCGCGCTAGCGCGCCGGATGGTGACGCAGTACGGGATGTCGGACATCCTCGGCCCGATCCAGTACGGCAAAGGAAACCACCAAGTGTTCCTCGGCCGCGACTTCGGCGAAGACCGCAACTACTCGGAAGAGATCGCCGGGAAGATCGACGCCGAGGTGCGGCGGATCATCGACGACTGCTACTCCGACGCGCGGCGTCTGCTGGAGACGAATTGGGACAAGGTCGAGCGGATGGCCAACTCGCTGCTCGAGCACGAAACCGTCGAGGCCGAGGAAGTCATGGCGATCTTGGGCGGCAAGCCCTGGCCGCCGGTCAAGGCCGAGGCCGAACCGCCGACCGATCGTCCGATCGCGGCCTCGGTGCCGCCCGAGCCCGAGGCGCGCCCCGAGCGCCCGAAGCGCCTGCCGAACATCTCTCCCGAACCGGCGTGAGCGCGCTGCGCGCGGGTAGGGGGGCCGCGAGGGCGGCCGTCAGGGCCGCGGTCACCGCGGCCCTTCTCATATCGGGGGCGGCCGGTCCGGTCCGCGCGCAAGAGCTCTCCGCGGTGAGCGGAACCCTCCCGAGCGGCGTCGTCTACGAGCTGCGGGCCGACCCCGCGCAGGCGGCGGCCGCCGTGGCGCTCTGGTACCGCGCGCCGGCCGCCGGCTTCGACGGCCCCCCGCTCCCCGGGCTCTCGCGGCTCGCCGCGACGACCGTCGCCGGCTCGACGCCGGTGACCGGGACCCCGCTGGGCCGGCTGATCGGCGGCTTCGGCGGCCGGCTGGCGGTCGCGGCCTACCCGGACAGCGTGTCGATCACCGCCCTCGTCCCGCCGGACCGGGTCGCGCAGACCGTCCGCGCGATGACCGCCGACTACTTCGCCCCGGTGGTGACCGCCGACGGCCTGCGGCTCGCCGGCCGCGAGGCCGCCGCCGAGCTGCAGCTCCGCTCCTACGAGCCGGAGGCGATCGAAGACGCGCTCGGCCAGGCGCTCTTCGCCGCCGGACCGCTTCACGACGGCGTCTTCGGCCGCCCCGACGCGCTGGCCGGCGTGACGCTGGAGCAGGTCCGGGCGTACGCCGAGCGCGCCTTCCGCCCCGCGAACGCGATCCTGGTGCTGACCGGGAACGTCGACCGCGCCGCCCTGCGCGAGGTCGCCGCCCGGCCCGACGCGGGCCCGCCCAGCCCGGAGCCGCCCGCCGGCCAGATCGCGCGCCCGGCGGGGCCGCCGCTGAGCCGCGCCGGGAACGTCGCCGGGATCGGGCTGGGCTGGATCGGGCCGCCGATCGCCGACGAGGCCGCCGCGACCGCGCTCGACTTCACGGCCGACGCGCTCTTCGGCGGGCGCACGAGCGTCGTTCCGAAGGCGCTGGGCGAGCGCAAGGCGAGCGTGAGCGGAAAGTTCCTGACCTTCCGCGCCCCGGGAGTTTTCCTGGTGACGATCACCGGCTCCGAGGCCGCCGCGGCGCGCCCGCTGGTCGAGAAGGCGATCGCCGACGCCGCCAAGCCGATGCCCCAGCCGGCCTTCGATGCGGCGCGAGCGCGGTTCGTGTACCGGCTGCTGAGCCAGATGGAGACGCCGGCCGACCTCTCGGACGTCTACGGCTGGTACACGGTCGAAGGCGCGCCGGCCTACGCCCCGGGCGACGGCGGGACCGGCGGCCGCTACTTCACGCTCGCCGTGCAGCTCACGCCCGCCTCCGTCGCCGCCGCCGTCGCCGAATACCTGGGCGGGCCGCCGGCGGTCGTCACGCTGGCCCGGCCGCAGCCGAAGCCTTCGCCCTCGTTGAGACCCTCGCCGAAGCCGTCGCCCTCGCCGAGGCCCGGAAAGACGCCGGCGTGAGCGCGCCGCTCGCCGCTGCCGCGCTCGCCGCGGCGCTCGCCGCCCCGGCCGCGGCGCCCACGGCTCCGCCCGCGACACCGCGCACCGCGGTCGTCGACGTCGGCGGGGCGAAGGGCTACGTGCGCGCCGACCGCGGCGTCTCGCTGGCCGGGGTCGGGCTGCTGGTCCGCGCCGGCCTCGACCGCCAGACCACCGCGCAGAACGGTCTGGCGGCGCTCGTCGCCCAGGCCGTGCTGCAGACTCCGGTCGCGCCGGCGAGCGGGCCGGGACCGGCGGTCGCGCTGACCGACGCGGTCGAGTCGGCCGGCGCCTCGGTCGGCTTCGCCGTCTCGACCCAGCACGTCCGGTTCTACCTCGAAGGGACGCCGCCGGCGCTGGCGCGCGCCGGACCGCTGCTCGCCCGCGCCTTCGCGGCGCCGTCGTTCGACCCGGCGACGCTGGCGGCGGCGCGCGCCGCGCTCGCCGAGCGGATCTCGGAGAGCGACGACGACACCGCGCTGGTCGGGCTGCAGATGCTGCGCTCGACCTACTACCGCGGCGGGGCGGGTTTTCCGTCGCTCGGCGATCCCAGCGCGACCGTGGCCTACGCCCCGGCCGACGCGCGCGCGTTCTTCGAGCGCTGGTACCTGCGCGGCGACGCGGTCGTGACGGAGGTCGGCCGCACGGGCCCCGAGACGGACGCTGCGGGCCGGGCGCTGGTCGCGGCGCTGCACGCCGGCAGCGCGCCGGGCGAGGAGCTCACGGCGCGCGCCCCGGCCGCCTCGCCGAAGCGGATCGTCACCCAGCGCCCGATCGGCGCGACCTTCGTGGTGCTCGGCTTCGCCGCGCCGCCGCTCGGCGACCGCGACTTTCCGGCGGCGCTGGTGATCCGCGCGCTGCTCGAGGACGTCTTCGAGCGCACCGCCGCGACGACGCCGCCGGCGGTCTTCCGGCGGGTCGGGACGATCTACGGCTACGACGCCGCGCCCGCGCAGCTCTCGATCTGGATGAACGGCGCGCTGATCGATCCGGCGACGGGCTTGGCGGCGATCGAGGTGCTCTCGAAAGGGACCGCGGCGAAGCCCCTCAACGCCGCGACGCTCGCGCGCTACAAGGACACCGCGCACGGCGCGTGGGTGCTGGAGACGATCTCGCTCGACCAGCGCGCGTTCGCGATCGGCAACGCGGTCGCGCACGGGCTCGATCCGGACGCGAACGACGCGGTCGGCGAGGCGATCCGCCGCGTCACGGCCGCCGACGTGCAGCGCGTCGCGAAGAAGTACTTTCAGCGCTTCGACGTCGCGCTGATCGTGCCGCGCGAGGGCGGCAGCTGAACGTCGCGCTCGTTCACGACTACTTGAACCAGCGCGGCGGCGCCGAGCGGGTCTTCGCGCACTTCGTTCGCGCCTGGCCCGACGCGCCGGTCTACACCGCGCTCTACGACGAGCGCGCCGTCGGCGATCTGGTGCCGCGGGCGCGCGTGCGCACGACGTTTCTGCAGCGCTTTCCGCTGCGGCAAAAGCTGTTCCGCGCCTACGCGCCGCTCTACCCGCGGGCGTTCGAGGCGCTCGACCTCTCGGCGTACGATCTGATCGTCTCCTCGACCACCGCTTGGGCGAAAGGCGTCCGCGTGCGGCCCGGTGCCGTGCACGTCAGCTACCTCAACACCGTCTCGCGGTTCGTCTTCGACGCCGCGCGCTACGTCGGCGGGTTCGGGCTCGGCGCGCTCGCGCGCCCGCTGGTGCGAGGGCTCGCGGCGTGGGACGTGCGCGCGGCGCAGCGGCCGACGCGCTTGATCGCGAACTCGCGCAACGTCGCGCAGCGCGTGCAGCGCTGGTACGGCCGCGAGGCCGACGTGCTGCCGTGCCCGGTCGACGTCGACCGCTTCAGCGTCGGCCGGGGCGAAGGCGACTACTTCGTCGTCGTCTCGCGGCTGCTGCCGTACAAGCGAATCGACCTCGCGATCGAGGCGTGCGCGGCAGCCGGCGTCGCGCTGCACGTCGCCGGCACCGGCCCCGACGCGTCTCGGCTGAAGAAGCTTGCGGCGGGAACGCGCACGACGTTCCACGGCGCGATCGACGACGCGGCGCGCAACGCGCTCGTCGGCGCGGCGCGCGCCGCGATCGTGCCGGGAGAAGAAGACTTCGGCCTCGTCCCGCTCGAGGCCGCGGCGGCCGGCCGCCCGACGATCGCGTACGGCGCCGGCGGCGCGCTCGAGACGATCGACGAGGGCGTCACGGGAGAGCTGTTCCGCATCCCCGACGCGCGCGCGCTCGCGCTCGCGATCACGGCGTTCGATCCCGCGCGGTACGATGCGGCGAAGCTGCGCGCGCACGCGGAGCAGTTTCGCCCCGAGCGTTTCGTCGAGAAACTGCGCGCGATCGTCGGCGAGACGCTGGCCGACCGCGCCCGCCGATGAGGCCGACGCGCGCGGTCGTCGTCGCGGCGCTCGTCTTCGCGCTCGTCTACGTCGTGCTCGACTTCAACAAGCTGTGGGCGCTGCGCTACGGCGCCGACACCGGAACGTTCGTGCAGTGGCTGGCCGGCGAAGCGCACGGGCGCGGCTCGTGGAACGGCGCCGAGTACCGCCCGCACCTGCAGGTGCACGACTCGTGGGTCTTGCTCGCGCTCGTCCCGCCGATCGCGCTGTTTCCGTACGCGCAGACGCTGCTGGTGCTGCAAGTGCTGGCGATCGCCGGCGCCGCGCTCGCGATCTGCGCCTTCGCGCGCGCCTGCGGCGCCGCCCCGCGCGGCGCGAGCGCGGTCGGGATCGCATATCTGCTCTCGCCGTCGGCGCAGGGGATCGCGTACGGCAACTTCTTGGAGAACGTCTTCGTCCCGCTGCTCGCCGCGCTCGGCGCCCTCGCGGTGCGCCGCCGCGCGCTCCTCGCCGCGCTGATCGCAGCGCAGCTGCTGCTCGGGCTGAAAGAAGACGAGGCGCTGTTCGTCGCCTGGTTCGGCGCGGCGTGCGCGCTGTGGTGGGAGCGCCGCCTCGGCCTCGCATTGCTCGCGCTCGCGCTCGTCAACGGGATCGCGTTCGTCGTCGTCGAGCACCTGGGCGGCGCGCAACCGTCGCTGCCGGGCTACTCGCTGCACGTCGACGCGCCGCTCGAGAAGCTCGCGTTCTTCGCCGCGCTGCTCGCGCCGTTCGCCTTCGCGCCGCTGCTGCTCCGTTGGAAGCTGCTGCTCGCCGCGCCGCTGGTCGCGGAGCTGGTCTTCAACAAGCCGTGGGCGTACCCGATCGCGCGGATCGGGACGCACTGGACCGCGCCGCTCGTCGCCGCGACCGCGCTCGCCGCCGCGTACGCGGTCGCGAAGTATCCGCGCCTGGCGACGCCGGTGCTGGCCTGCGCCGTGCTGTGCGCGCTGTTCTTCAACGACACCGTGCTCAAGCTGGGGCGCTATCCGTACGTCGTCGACCGCAACGCGTACGCCGCCGCGACGGCGCTGCGCGCAGCGAACCGCTACGTCGTCGTGCGAAGACCGAACGAAGGCGCGTACGTCGTCGCCGCGGCGAACCCGCACGTTCTGCTGGCGAAGTACGATCCGACCGAGACCGGCTACTGCCCCGCGTACGACAAGGATCCGCGCGCGTTCTTCGCCTCGCTCGGGTTCGGCGCGTGGCCGCCGGGGACGACGTTGTGCGGCGGCGTCCCGGTGCGCTCGAGCGCGCCCGCTACGGCTTCTGGTGCAGCACCGTGACGGCGACGAACGTCGCCGCGTTGAACAGCCCGTGCGTGAGCATCGACGCGATCAGCGAACCGCTGCGGTAGTAGACGAGCGCGAGCACCGCACCGCCGACGGCGAGCGGAAAGACCGCGCCGGTGTTGCCGGGCTCGAGCAGATGGAAGAACCCGAACGCGATCGCGGAGATCGCGACGGCGCCCCACGGCGCCATGTACCGCAACAGCGCGTTGAAGACGAAGCCCCGGAAGACCGTCTCCTCGAAGAACGGCGCCGCGACGCAGGCCAGAAACGCGAACCCCGCCAGCAGCGCGCCGTGCGTGGCGCGCAGCCACTCGACCTGCACTTGATCGGTCTTGAAGTGGACGAAACGGTCTTGCAGCGCGGCGGCCAGCGCGACCGCGGCGATCATCGCGATCGCGCCGCCGATCCCCCACGCCAGATCGCTCGGGCGCGGCAGGCGCAGTCCCAGGTCGCGCAGCGGCCGCTGCGCTAGGGCGGGCAGCGCCGCGGCGATGACGGCCAGTACCGCCGCGTAGGAGAAGAGCTGCGCGAACACGAGCGGCCACGAAAACCGCTGCAGCTGCGGTATCGTCGCGAGCCCGAAACCGAGCGCGACGCCGAACGCGAACGTGACCGTGACCAGCACGGTTCCGAAGATGAGGACCGCGAACAGCAGCGACTTCCACCACGTGAAAGCCTCAGGCGGCCAAAGCGTCGGCGAGAGCGGCGAACGAGCGGAGATCGAGGTTTTCACCACGGATGTCGGGGTCGAGCGAGAGCGAGGCGATCGCCGCGGCGATGCGCTCGCGCGGCAGATCGAGAGCGAGCGACAAAGAGTTCGCCAGCGTCTTGCGGCGGTACGCGAACGCGCCGCGCACGACCTGTTCGAACCACGCGCGGTCGCGCACGACGGCCTCGGGCCGCTCGCGGCGGCGCAGCACGACGACCGTAGAGACGACGTTCGGCCGCGGGAAGAACGCGCTCGGCGGAACGGTCAGCGCGCGCTGCGCGCTCATCGTGAGCCCGACCGCGAGGGTCAGGCTGCCGTACTGTGCGGTCCCCGGCTGCGCCAGCAGCCGGTCCGCGACGTCTTTCTGGATCATCGCGACGACGCGCTCGGGCGGCCGCGGCAGCGCCGCCAGCTTGACGAGCAGCGGCGTCGCGACGTTGTACGGCAGGTTTCCGGCGGCGCGCCAGTCGCGTGCGCCGGCCCAGGCGGCGTAGTCGAAGGCCAGCGCGTCGGCCTGCCGGAGCTCGGCGCCGCCGAGGTCCTCGCGCGAGCGCAGGACCTCCACCATCTGCGGATCGAGGTCAAACGCGGTCACCTCGGCGCCGAGCCGAACCAGGGCCGCGGTCAGCGCGCCCGTGCCCGCGCCGATCTCCAGCACCCGCGCGCCGGGCGCGTCGGCGGCCAGCCGCGCGATCCGGGCGGCCGTTCCGCCGTCCATCAGGAAGTGCTGCCCGAGTTTTTTCTTCGGCCGGATCCCGCGCGCGCCGAGCAGCGCGCGGGAATTAGGCGGCGGAAAGTTTTTGCGTTCGTCCGCTATTTGAACAGATATACCGTGACGGGCCGGCGGCCGAAGCGGTTCGCCTGCGCGTTCGAGTTGAAGCCGAGGTCGATCCGGCGGCCGCGAATCGCGCCGCCCGTGTCGCCGGCGACGGCGTGCCCGTAGCCCGGGATGTACATGTGCGTGCCGAGCGGGATGACGCTGGGGTCGACGGCGACCACCCCGTGCCCGGCGGGCCGCCCGCTGGCGGTCACCCCGCTGCAGCCGGCGCAGCTCGCCGTGTACGCGGTCGCGACCATCGCGAGCGCCGAGCCGGCGAGCTTCAACGTCCCCTCGATCCCGCGCGAGGCGATCGCGGAGAGCGCCGTGTACTCGCCGATCCCTTCGGCGACGATGCGAGCCCGCGGCGCCCGGAGCACCCGCGCGACGAGCTTCGTGCGGCGCACCGCCCGGCGGTCGGGGCTGCGCGTGACGGCGTAATACACTTCGGCCAGGCCTGGCTTCCCGGGGTCGACGACCTTGGTGCGGCCGGCGGGGAGGGTCAGCGCCCAGCGCTTGACGACCTTCGCGGCCACCGGCTTGCGGACGGTTTCGGTCCACGAGTCGACGTGCCGCACGATCACCACCGCGTCGTTCTCGAGCGCGGCGGAGGGAGCGGGCGCGACCGAGTCGTGCTTGTCGTACGGCACGGCTTGCGTTCGTAACAGCTCCGCGACGTCGGCCGCGGCGGTGCGGACGGTTCGCGGGGCGCCGTCGACGACGACGGTGACCGGGACGGCGGCCCGGTAGACGACCGTCTCGCCGTCGGTCAGCGGGGCGGCCGGGTCGACGCTCAGGGCGTCCTCCGGAGCGCGAACGAGGTTCCGTTCGAGGAGCAGCTCGTCGGCCGTCTCGGCGCGGGTCTCAAGCGTTTCGGCGAGTCCGTCGTGGACGAGCGTGACCTGTTTGGCGGGGCCCGGCGCCGCGATGGCGGCGACCGTCTTGGCCAGCCGGTCCGGGACCGTGCCGGCGCCGAACGGCAGCAGCAGGCCCAATGAGAGCACGCCCGTCGCTGCGAGCGGTGATGGAAGATCGCTTCGGATCTCCGACTCCTTTCTCGTGCGGAGGGTGCGTCCCACCAAGCCCGGACTCATAGGTCCGTGCCGTCGTGGTTCACACACTCGACGTCGTAGCGGTGGTCGGCGAGCCTTCATCCCGAACCGGCAACGTGGTTCAGGGGCTCGGTCGAATGCCTCCAGGACCCGACGGGTCCCGGCGAACTCCGGTAAGGTAGCACGATCCTCAAGACCCCGTCAAATAGGATGGTCCTTGACTGACGGCGACCGGTTTTGATACGCGCGCGGCACCGTGCGGCGCCTTGCTGCCAGCGTGAAGGGCGGTGCGACCGCGCCGGTGCTTCGCGACCGGCGTGTGGGTGCGAGCGCGCTGCCGCGCGCCTGACGCAGCCGGCACGATGGTGCTGTCGTCCGGTGGCGAATGGCAGGATCCTAGTGCGAGTCGGCTTCTTCACCGAGTGCTACCGGCCCATCGTGAACGGCGTCGTCGCGAGCATCGACGCGCTGCGGGACGGCTTGTGCGCGCACGGCGTCGGCGTGACGACGGTCGCGCCGCACTTCCCGCGTTTCGTCGACGAAGAGCGCGGCGTGGTGCGCGTGCCGTCGCTGCCGCTGCCGACGCAAACCGCGTACCGCTTGTGCGTGCCGTATTTGAACGCCGACGATCGCCGGCGCGTGCGCGGCATCGATCTGGTGCACGCGCACTCGCCGTTCGTCACCGGCTGGATGGGCGCGTCGTACGCGCGCCGCCACCGCATTCCTTTGGTGTTCACCTACCACACGCGGTTGGATGCGTATGCGCACTACGCGCCGTTCGACCGCGCCACCACCGAGCGCGCGATGGTCGAGCTGACGCGCGTGTACGCGAACTGGTCCGACGCGGTCATCGTGCCGACGAACGCGATGCAGAACCGCTTGCGCGAGCTCGGCGTCAACGTGCCGATCGCCGTGGTGCCGAGCGCGATCGACGTCGAGCGCTTCGCCGCCGGACGGCGCAGCGCGCTCGTTCGCGCGCGGCTCGGTGCCACCGGCGAGGAACCGCTGGCGCTGGTCGTCTCGCGGCTGGGCGTGGAGAAGAACGTCGAGCTCGCGCTCGACGCGCTGGCGCTGAGCCCCCGGGTGCGGCTGGCGATCGTCGGCGAGGGGCCGCACCGCGCCGCGCTCGAGGAGCGCGCGCGGCGGCTCGGTGTCGCGGACCGCGTCCGCTTCGCCGGAACGCTCGCGCGCGAGCGGCTGCCGGACGTCTACGCCTCGGCCGACGCCTTCGTCTTCCCGTCCACGACCGAGACGCAGGGGCTGGTGCTGGCCGAGGCGCTCGCCGCCGGGCTCCCGGTCGCCGCTGCCGAGAGCGAGGCGTCGCGCGACGTGCTCGCCGGCTCCGGGCGGCTGGTCGCGCCCGAGCCCGAGGGCTTCGCCGCCGCAATTCGGGCCGCGGTCGCCGCCGGCCGCGATCAGAGTGCCGTACATTTGGCATTCTCACGGTTTACCGTGGAGATGCAAACGCGGCGAGTCCTCGAGCTCTATCGGGAGGTGCTGGCCGCGCGAGCAGCCTGACGACCTGTCAGCCGCCTGACTTGACTCGAACATATGTTCGATATAGGATGAACGCACGAGCCATGCCTACGCCAACCGCTCCCCGCCACCGCTCCGCCGACGTCGCCGCCGGCTATGCCGCCGACCGTACCGGAAACGGGATCGCCTACGCCGCGATCGCGACCGGCACCGGGCGCGCCGTCGTGAAGATCCCGTTCCGCGCCGTCCCGCTGCCCGGGCTCGACGGGCGCGAGGTCGGGTACGCCGCGGTCGAGGCGGTCGCGGCCTACCTGCGCGGACGCGGCTTCACCCGGGTGAGGATCCGGATCGCCGACGAGCTGGTCGCCGACGACCTCAACGCCCGCCGCCCGGTCCCGCCGGCGCTCGCGATGGCCTACGTGAAGACGCGCTGCGTCCTGCACGGCTTCGCGGTCGCCCGCGTCGAACGCGGCGAACCGATTGAAACGCACGACCTCGAGACCCGGGCGCTCGCCGAGATCGCGCTCCGCGCCCCCGCCGCCGCCTGAGCGCAGCTCCCCTCATGCTGAGCGCAGCTCTCGTCATCCTGAGCTTGTCGAAGGGCGGCTCGGTCGGGACGACCTGCCGCACGGCACGCTCGACCTCTCCCGGGCCCTGATCGGCAAGCTGCTGGTCCGCAAGTTCGACGACGGCAAGCTGCTCGCGGGGCGGATCGTCGAGACCGAGGCGTACTTTCCGGCCGATCCGGCTTCGCACGCCTTCGGCGGGATGACGGCACGCAACCGGGCGATGTTCGGCCCGCCGCTCCACGCGTACGTCTACTTCATCTACGGCGCGAACTGGTGCCTCAACGTGACCGCCGAGCGCGACGGCGTCGGCGCGGCGGCGCTGGTCCGTGCGCTCGAACCGGTGCGCGGGCTCGCGAGGATGCGCGCGCTGCGGGGCCGGGCCGAGGTCAAGGACCGCGATCTCGCGCGCGGTCCCGGCAACCTCTGCCGGGCCCTGGCGATCGGTCCGCAGTTCGACGGCGCCGACTTGACCGCCGGCCCGGCGCTGTGGCTCGCGGACGACGGGACGCGGCTCCCCATCGGGGTCAGCACCCGGATCGGGATCACCAAGGCCGTCCACGAGCCGCTGCGCTTCTACGCCCGCGGCAACCCGAGCGTCAGCGGACCGCGTGCCTTGTCGCCTTGACGCCGCTATGGTAGACTCCGCTACGTCGCGCGGTCCGTATCGTGCGAACCTTCTCGTTCCTCGGCGATTCGCGCCGGCGAGCGGCCCCGGCAGCCTCGCCGGCCAGGCCCCGTCGCGCGGAGCGCCCGTCTCCCCGAGGGAGCACTCCGCTGCAATTCGACAATCGTCCCCAGCACAACGGTAAGCCGGAAGGCGGAAACCGCCGCCGCCGCTCGCGGCGCAACCGCCAGCGGTTCAGCGAAGGAGGCGGTGCGCCGCAAGCGCACGACGTCTTCACCCAGCCCGAGTTCCCGCAGCCGGTCGGCCCGCCGCTGCTCTCGGCCGAGCAGCTCGCGGAGATGAGCAAAGCCGAGCTCAACGAGCTCGCCAAGACGTTCGAGATCGAGAACCCGACGAAGATCAAGAAGGACGATCTCGTCGCGCAGATCCTCGAGATTCAAGCGCAGCGCAGCGGTCTGGAGAAAGCGAACGGCGTCCTCGACGTCCTCGCCGAAGGCTACGGCTTTTTGCGGCGCGAGGGATATCTGGTCGGCGCGGACGACATCTACATCTCGCAGTCGCAGATCAGGCGCTTCGAGCTGCGCCGCGGCGATCTCGTCGCCGGCCAAGTGCGCAAGCCGAAAGAGAACGAGAAGTACTACGGGATCGTCAAGGTCGAGACGGTCAACGGCTATCCGCCCGAAACGATCACCGGCCGGCGCGTCTTCGAAGAGCTCGCCGCGGAGCCGCCGGCGCAGCGCTACGTGCTGGAGACGCGCGGCGATCTGACGACGCGCGCGATCGACTTGTTCGCGCCGCTCGGCAAAGGCCAGCGCGCGCTGCTCGCCGCGCCGCCGCGCGCCAACGACGCCGCGCTGCTGGGGCGCATCGCGCGCGCGATCGAGGCGCACCAGCCCGACGCGCACGTGATCGTGCTGCTCGTCGACGAGCGCCCGGAAGCGGTGACGCACCTGCAGCGCACGCTCGACGTCGAGGTCGTCGCGACGACGTTCGAAGAGCATCCGGACAACCACGTCACCACGGCCGAGCTGGTCTTCGAGCGCGCGAAGCGGCTCGCCGAGCTCGGGCGCGACGCGGTCGTGCTCGTCTCCTCGTTCACCCGGCTGGTGCGCGCGTACGCGTCGGTCGCGCACCACAAAGGAAATCCCGCGCTCGTCGATCCGGCGGTGCTGCAGCGCCCGAAGCGGCTGTTCGGCACGGCGCGCGCCGTCGAAGGCGGCGGCTCGCTCACGGTGCTGGCGACGGTCTCGGCCGGCGCAACCGCGTTCGACGCGCTCGTTGTCGACGAGCTCGCGCCGGCCGCGAACGCGGAGCTGGTGATCGCGCGCGAGCTCGCCGAGACGCGCGCCTACCCGCCGCTCGACCTCGTTCGCAGCGGCAACATGTACGAAGAGCAGCTGCTCAGCGAGATCGCGCTGCACAAGGTCACCGACCTGCGCCGGCTGCTCGCCGGTGTGCCGTCGATCGAAGCCTCGCAGCGCATCTACGCCGCGCTCGCGCGCACGCAGACCAACGACGACTTCATCACCGCGTTCGACTTGAAGAAGGTCTAGCGCAGATCGCCGCGCAGCGCCTGCAGAAGTATCTGGCGGCGGCCGGCGTTTCGTCGCGCCGCCGCGCGGAGGAGCTCATCGTCGCGGGGCGCGTGCGCGTCGACGGCCGTCTCGTGCGCGAGCTGGGCACCAGCGTGGAGGCCGACGCGCGCGTCGAGGTCGACGGGCGCGTCGTGCGGCCGTCGGCGGAGCGCACCTACGTCGTGCTGCACAAGCCGGCCAGCGTGATGACGACGATGCGCGATCCCGAAGGCCGCCGCACCGTCGCCGACGTCGTGCGCCGTGCGGGGGTGAGCGCGCGGGTCGTCCCGGTCGGGCGGCTCGACTACGACACGAGCGGCGTGCTGCTGTTGACCGACGACGGCGAGATCGCGAACGTGCTCACCCACCCGCGCTTCGGCGTCGAGAAGACCTACCGCGCGACGCTGCGCGGGCGGCTCGAGCCCGGCGCGGTCGAGCAGATCCTGCGCGGCGTGCGGCTCGAGGAAGGGCGCGCCACGCCGGCGCAGCTGCGCGTGGTCGCGGTGCGGCGCGACGTCTCGCTGGTCGACGTCACGATCCACGAAGGACGGAACCGCCAGGTGCGGCGGATGTTCGAGGTCGTGGACCATCCCGTCATCGCGCTGGCCCGGCTGCGCTTCGGCCCGATCGCCCTCGGCGAGCTGGCCCCCGGCGCCGTCCGTCCCGCCACCCCGCGCGAGCTCGCCGCCCTCCACCGCCTCGTCCACGCCTCGCGCGGCGAGGCTGCACCGTGACCGTTCTCCGCGGCATTCGGGGCGCGATCACCGTGGCGCGGGACGAGCCGGCGCTGATTCTCGATGCGACGGAACGGCTGCTGCGGGAGATCGTCGCGCGGAACGGCTTCGTCCCGGAAGACGTCGGCTCGGCGCTCTTCACGGTGACGCCGGACCTGGTCTCGGAGTTCCCCGCGGCGGCGGCGCGGCGGATGGGCTGGTCGCTCGTTCCGCTGTTGAATTTCACCGAAATCGGGGTACCGGGGAGGCTGGAACGCTGCATCCGAGTCCTCGTCCACATCAACACCGAGCTATCCCAGGATCGGGTCCAGCACGTCTACCTGGAAGGCGCGACGGTCCTCCGCCCGGACCTCTCCGGCCGGTGACGGCCGAAAGATGTCAGCTGGCGGCGGCCCGCCGAGCAGGTGAAGCAGCCCCCGCAAGACAATCGCGGTCGGTCGCATGAGCGCGTCGAGGCCGACCGGGGGCCGCGCGCCCGGGCGCCGGGAACTGCCCGCTCTCGTACCGCGTTAGTTCCCGTACCCTACCGTGTCACGAGGTACCATGGTCGAACGCACACCCCGCCTGCTCGCCGCGCTCGCGCTCGGCGCGTTCTCGTTCGCATCGCTTCAGCTGACGGCAGCCGCGCAAACGTCCACCTTCTACACGCCGCCGAAGATCCTCAAGCAAGGCACGGCGTCGGCACCCGTCGTCGGCACCGGCGCGGTGACCGTGAAGGTCTTCGTCAAGAAAGACGGTTCGGTCGGAACCGTGCAGGTGGAGAAGTCGACGAACCACGGTGACGACGCGGCCGCGACCGAGATCGCGAAGACGTCGACCTACAAGCCGGGGCTACGCGACGGGAAGCCGATCGACGCGTACTACACGCTGGCGCTGAAGTTCAACGGCTCGGCCGTCACCACCGACACCGGCTCGACCGTCAACGACGTCAACCAGGCCAACGCGCTGATCCGAGCCGGCAAGTACGCCGACGCGAAGACCGAGCTGCAAGCGTACTTGACGGGCCATCCCGGCGACAAGGACGCGAGCGCGCTGCTCGGCGTCGCCGACTACTATCTGAAAGACGGCGCGGGTGCGGCGGCGGCGTTCGACGCGGCCGGAACGATTCCGGACCGCTTCAAGACGATCGCCGCGCAGGCGTACTCCGACGCCGCAGTCGACGCGCTCAAGGCGAAGAACAACGAGCAGGCGATCGCGCTCGCCGACAAGGCGCTGGCCCTGCAGCAGAACGTCAACACGCTCTACATTCAAGGGACGGCGTACGCGAACGCGCAGAAGTATCCGCAGGCGATCGCCGATCTCGAAAAGGCGAAGGCGCAGGCGACGAGCGGCCGTGCCGACGCCGCGACGCTCGACGCGATCGACTCCTCGCTCGCGACCTCGTACGTTCTGGGCGGCCAGGTCGACAAGGGCCTCGCGCTCGCCAAAGCGGTCAAGGCGCGCAATCCGAGCAACACGCGCGTCGACGACGCGCTGGCCTCGTACTACAACCAGCAGGCAATCGCGGCGATGCAGGCCGGCAAGAAGGCCGACGCGGTCTCGAACCTCGAGGCCGGAGCGCGCGCGGTGCCCTCTCGCGCGGGCGTCCTGTACGTGGCCGCGGCGAACGTGCTCTCGCAGGGCGACAAGCCGGACTGGAAGGCCGTCAAGGCCGAAGCCGACAAGGCGCTCGCGCTCAACCCCAACGACGCCCGCGCGAACTACGTCGCCGGGATCGCGGTCGCCAACGGCGGCGACAGCAAGGCGGCGATCCCGCTGCTTCAAAAGGCGAAGGCGAATGCGGGTTCGGACGCCTCCCTGAACGCCGACATCGACGCTGCGCTCAAGAAGCTCAGCACACCACCCAAGCAGTAGGAAAGCCCCCGGGGACGGCCAACACCTAGGGCCGCCCCAAGGGACCGCCCGCAACAAAACCCCTCGAATACTCGGAGGCAACACCGGACTCGTGGATTTTTTCGGAAACTTCGTATCAACGATCCAGCGGGGCGGCCCCGCGATGTGGGCGCTCCTCGCCCTGTCGATCATCGCGGTCGCGATCGTCATCGAGCGGCTGCTGTTCTTCGCGAGCCAGCACTCCGACACGCGGGGCTTGCTGCGGCAGATCGGCCAGAAGATCGCCACCGACGACCTGGCCGGCGCGATCAAGCTGTGCAAGCAGAACAAGGGGATGCTCCCCAAGATCCTGGAGTTCGGGCTGCAGCGCGGTGAGAAGAACCGCGCCGACATCACCGACGCGCTCTCGATCGCGCTGATGGAGAACCTGAACTCGCTCGAGCGGAACCTGGGCGTGATCGGCACGATCGCCGTCATCGCGCCCTTCGTCGGCCTGTTCGGCACCGTGCTCGGCGTCATGCGCACGTTCGACGACATCGCCCTCAAGGGCAACTCGACCCCAGCCGTCGTCTCGGCGGGCGTCGCCGAAGCGCTGATCACGACGGCCGCCGGCTTGTTCGTCGCCGTCATCGCCGTCATCTTCTTCAACTACTTCAAGACGCGGATCAAGGCGTACAACCAGGAGATGATCGTGGCGGCCAACCAGCTCGCCGAGATGCTCCACTTCCACAACACCGGCGCGGCGATCCCCACGGATCTCTATCAGCCGACGAAGTAGCCGACGACGCCTCCGAGCCAAAGGGCCCCAGTCATGAGCATGGTCTCCGCGCAACAGGACGACGAGGTGATGGCCGAGATCAACATCACGCCGTTCACCGACGTGCTGTTGGTCCTGCTCATCATCTTCATGATCCTGGCCGCGCTCGTCGCTCCGCCGGGCTTCGAGAAGCAGCTGCCGGACAAGAACGACACCAGCACACCGATCCAACAGAAGAAGCAAGACAACATCGAGGTCCTCGTCAACGAGACCGGGGTGATCTACGTCGACGGCAAGCGCTCCGACGCGCAGCACATCTACGCCGACATGGCCGACGTGCGGCGCCGCAAGGGCGACAAGCACGTCTCCCTCACGGCC
>JAFAKB010000066.1 GCA_019235885.1 Candidatus Eremiobacterota bacterium
CGCGCAGCGCGACGCGTACGGTCACGTGCGGCTCGCCGACGTCCCGCTCGGGATGGTGTTGCGCGACGCCGTGCGCGCGCGCGTGAAAGAGATCGGGATCGACGCGACGATCGTCCCGAAGGACATCGGCTACGAGCTGCGCAGCGCCAAGCCGATCCCGTTCGACGCGGAGTACACCCGCACGCTCGGCTACGGCGCGGTGCGGTATCTCCTCGGCGGCGGAAGCGGCGCGCTGATCGCGCTCGCCGGCGGCCGCATCGTCCCCGTGACGCTGCAAGAGATGGTCGATCCGGAGACCGGCCGCGTCCGGGTGCGAATGGTCGACGTGACCACCGAGTCGTACGAGGTCGCGCGCAAGTACATGATCCGGCTGGAGAAGCCGGACCTCACCGAGCCCCGGCTCTCACGCCTCTCGGCCCAAACGAACCTCGACCCCGAAGCCTTCGAGGCGCATTTCCAACGCCTATTCGAAGACGGGGCAGCGTAACATACTTCAGCGCTTCGGCGCGGAGAACGAATCGAGGCGTTGCTCGAGCCTCGCGAGGCGGCGGTCGAAGATGTCCATGCGCTCGTTCAGCGTCGCGTCGGATCCGAGCGCGAGGTAGAAGGGATCGACCGAGAGCTGGTTGGCCAGCCGGAGGCCGACGACGAAGCTGGGGTTTTTTGTGTGGCCCAGTTCCAGCAGTCGAATCGTGCCTTCAGAGACGCCGACCGACGCTGCCAGCGCGGACACGGTAATGCCTTTTTCCTCACGGAGGCGGCGGAGACGGTTCGCGAACGACTCGCTCATGCGAAGACGTCACCCGAAATGCGAAACCGTCGTAGGGCCGTCCGGAGTATTTTAACGAAATGATGCCGCTCCGGCAGGAGGATACTAAACTCTAATCCGAAAATGTGTTCTCCGTACCAGGGAGCGCTGACGGAGAGGCGCACCGAGGCGGTGCGTGCGCGCGACAGCGCCCGCCCCGCGGGGTTTGCATTACGGATCGAGGCGCAGTTCGCCGACGAGCCGCGTAATTTCCTACGGGCGCATTCAGCGCGCCGCGTTCATCGTTGTCGACGGGAGACTTCAGATGACTATCGCGATCCGGTTCTCGCTAGCATTCAAGTTCGGGGGTCGCGCGCGGCGCAGTGCACATCGAACCACGCGGCGCGTACCGAGAAGGCGCGTGTGCCGCTGCGCCTAGACGCCGGTCGGGTACGTCTCGGGTGCTTCGCCGTCCGTGGGCATCGTCTCGGCGCGGTCGAGCGGCTCCAGCGCGCTGGTGCGGTCGAGGTGGACGACGACGTCGAACTGCTGCGGAAGGTCGGCGGTGAAGTAGTGGCTGGCGAGCTCGGTGTTCGGGCGATAGATCACGCCGATCGCGCGTTCGAGCCGCGCGCCGTCGAGCGCCGTGCGCACGCGCGGATCGCGCAACTCCAGCGCGAACGCCGGTCCAACCGAATGCAGCAGGCCTTCATATGACTCCGGCAGCGCTGGGTTCACGTTCATCGTGCGGTGCTGCTCGCCCCAGTCGTCGGCGGCCGTGACGGTGCCGTCGTAGGTGAACTGGCCGACGTTGCAGACCTCACCGCCGTAACGCTCGCGCGCGAGTTGGCCGAGGTTCACCTCGCCCTGACGCCCCATCCGCGTGGCGCGCGCGTCGCCGAGGTGCGAGTTATGTGCCCACACGACTATCTTGTCCGAACCGCGCGTGGTGCGCAGGTGCTCGCGCACGCGGTGCAGCGTCTCGTCCATGTGGCCGTCTCGCACGTTCCAGGAGCTGCGGTCCCAGGCGAACATCGTCCGGTAGTACGCCTCGGCGTCGGCGACGACGCGCGCGTTCGCCTCGGTGATGAACGCCTCGTCGGCCGCCGCGATGCCGTCGACCGCCGCATACGCACGCACGCGTTCGGCAATCGCGCGCATCGCGTCCTGCACGGCGGCGCGGCAGTTCGCGTTGTCGTGCAGCTCAGTCGCGTAGCCGTACCGCTGCGGGTCGTCGCCGAAGCGGTCGAAGCATGCATAGCGCTCGCGCACGGCGACCGCGTTCGGCGGGTCGACGCGCTCCAGGTAGCGCACGATCGCGTCCATCGACGAATGCAAGCTGTAGAGATCGAGGCCGAAGACGCCGGCGCGCCTCTCGGGCGGCCGCGCGAGGTTGCGCGCGCGCAGGCGCTCGACGAAATCACGCGCGACCGTGTTGCGCCACATCCAGGTCGGAAAGCGCCGGAACCCGGCGAGGGCGTCGTCGACGGCACCGTCTCGCGCGCCGGTGACGTAGCGGTGGAGCTCGGCCGCGTCCGGGAGATCGCCTTCGATTGCGACGCCCGCGAAGCCGCGCTCGGCGATCAGCCGTTCGGTGAGCGTCGCGCGCAAAGCGTAGAACTCGTGCGTGCCGTGCGTCGCTTCGCCGACGAGCACGACCTTCGCGTCGCCGACCAGCTCGAAGAGCGCTTCGACCGGCTGCGCTGCCGCGCGCAGCGCGCCCGCATCCCGGTTCACGTCCTCCTCGTTCCCGCCCGCGGCGCGAGGAACCCGGGGACACGCGGACCAACCCCAGCGCGATGACGGCCGACGCCTCGCCGAACGGGCAACCCGTCCGAAAAGCGCTCGACGGGATCAAGGTCCTGGACATGACGCACGTCCAGGCGGGGCCGTCGTGTACGCAGATCCTGGCCTGGCTGGGCGCCGACGTGATCAAGGTCGAACTCCCGGGGCGCGGCGACATCACGCGCGGGCAGCTGCGCGATCTTCCCGGCGTCGACAGCCTGTACTTCACGATGCTGAACTGCAACAAGCGCAGCATCACGCTCAACACGAAATCCGCCGACGGCAAGGCGATCTTCACCAAGCTGATCGGGCACTGCGACGTGCTGATCGAGAACTTCGGCCCCGGCGTCCTCGACCGGCAGGGGTTCAGCTGGGAGCAGATCAGCGAGATCAACCCGCGCCTGATCTACGCGTCGATCAAAGGCTTCGGCCCCGGGGAGTACGAGGATCTCAAAGCGTACGAGCCGATTGCGCAAGGGATGGGCGGCGGAATGAGCACCACCGGGTTCGAGAGCGGCCCGCCGACCGTGCTCGGCCCGCAGATCGGCGACTCGGGGAGCGGGATCCACATGGTCGCCGCGATTCTGGCGGCGCTCTACCAGCGCACGCACAGCGGCCGCGGCCAGCGCGTCACGGTGGCGATGCAGGACGCGGTGCTGAACCTGATCCGGGTGAAGATGCGCGATCACCAGCGGCTTCAGCGCGGACCGCTGCCGGAATACCCGAACAAGGAGTTCGCCGACTTCGTCCCGCGCTCGGGAAACGCGTCCGGCGGCGGACATCCCGGCGTCGCGCTGCGCTGCTTCCCGGGCGGGCCGAACGACTACGTCTACATCATCGTTCAGCCGCAAATTTGGGCGCCGCTCGCGAAGCTCATCGGCCGCCCGCAGCTCGCCGAGGATCCGGCGTACGCGACGCCCGAGGCGCGCGTCTCGCATCTCGAGGACGTGTGGAGCGCGATCGAAAGCTTCACGCACCGTTTCACCAAGTTCGAGGTGCTCGAGCAGCTCAAGGCGATCGACGTGCCGTGCGGGCCGATCCTGAGCACCAAGGATCTCTTCGAGGACGAGTCGCTGCGCGCGCGCGGGATGATCGCCGATGTGGAGCATCCCGAACGCGGGAAGTTCGCGACCGTCGGCTGTCCGCTGGTGCTCTCCGACACGCCGGTGGAGATCACGAGCTCGCCGCTGCTCGGCGAGCACAACGAAGAGATCCTGCGCGAGATCGGTTGGACCGGCGCGGACGCCGCCCAGCTGCGTGCGGCGGGCGTTCTGTAGCGTGCGGTTCTGCGTCGTCGGCGCCGGCGCGATCGGCGCGTACGTCGGCGCCGCGCTCGCCCGCGGTGGCGCGGACGTCACGCTCATCGCGCGCGGTCCGCATCTGGCGGCGATGCGCGAGCGCGGCGGCGTCGACGTGCGTTCGGAGCGCGGCGACTTCAGCGCGCAGGTCGCGGCGAGCGACGACATGGCGTCGGTCGGACCGGTCGACTGCGTCGTCATCGCGCTCAAGGCGCACCAGATCGCGCCGCTGCTGCCGCAGATTCGAACGCTGCTCGGCCCGCGCACGGACGTGATCGGGATGCAGAACGGGATCCCGTGGTGGTATTTTCAGCGGCTCGACGGCCCGCATGAGGGGCTCGTGCTGCAGAGCGTCGACCCCGGCGGCAAGCTCGCAGCGGCGTTCGACCCCGACCGCGTGATCGGCTGCGTGATCTACTCCTCGACCGAGATCCAGTCGCCGGGCGTGATCCGGCACGTCGAGGGAACGCGCTATTCGCTCGGGCGCCCCGACGGCCGCGTCGATGCCGCGCTGGAGCACGTCGCCGCGGCGTTCGTCGCGGGCGGCCTCAAAGCGCCGGTCGAGCCGAACCTGCGCCAGGAGATTTGGCTGAAGCTGCTCGGCAACGCATCGATCAACCCCATCTCCGCGCTGACGCGGGACACGATCGCCGGCATGCTGCGCGACCCGGAGGTCGAGGCGCTCATCCGCGAGATCATGGAAGAAGTCTGGGCGCTCGCCGCGGCGCTCGGGGTGAACATCCCGGTCTCGATCGACAAGCGCATCGACGGCGCCCGCCGCGTCGGCGAGCACAAGACCTCGATGCTCCAAGACGTGGAGCTGGGCCGCCGGCTCGAGCTCGACGTGCTCCTCGGCGCCGTCGTCGAGCTCGGCGGCGTCCTGAACGTCCCGGTTCCGGCCTCGCGCCACGTCTACGCGCTGACGAGGCTGCTGGACGCGACGCTGAGCGCGCAGCGCGAACGCGCCGCGAGCGCGCTTACTTCAGCGACGCGGTGACGTCGACGCTGCCGATCGTGATGGTGAAGAACTCCAGCAGCTTGAAGACGAGCTTGCACGAGATCGCCGTCGCGGTCTGAGCGCTCGCGCCGGCCGGGAGCACGGCGAAATCGTCGACCTCGGCGCGAATCGTGCCGTTGAACTTCCCGCTGTGGACGGGAAACTCGAGCGACCGGCCGTTGCCGAGCTGCAGCGTTTGCTGCGGCACGTCGGGCGCGTTGATCTGCGCGGAGAACGCCTGCTGCGGATCGGTCAGCGTATTGTCGCGCAGAATCTGCACGTGGATGACGCCGGCGACGGAATGACCCGGGCCGACTGGTACGAGAGCCATGCGGCCGTGTTAGCCGCGCGGTGCGGCGTTCCCCTCAGTCGTACGCCCGGCGGAAGGTCGCGTACATGAACGGATAGTCGTAGTAGAACCAGTTGCGGAACGAGCGGCGGATCAGCGTGCTCGCGGTCACCGGCGAGGCGCCCTTCATCACGTAGTGCATGCCGTCGAAGAAGTCGGCCGAGTACTGCGGGTAGGACGCCATCGGGTGGAAGCCCTCGAACGGGGCGAACGGGGTCGCCGTCCATTCCCAGCCGTTGCCGACCAGATCGTGAACGCCAAACGCGCTCGCGCCCTGCGGCGACGAGCCGACCGGTTCGGGATCGAAACGCCGCCAGCCGAAGTTGCCGTGGCGCTCGGGATCGGGCACAGCGTCGCCCCACGGCTGCGCGCGCTCGTCGCCGTCCGGCGTTCCGTAGGCGGCGCGGTGGTACTCCGCTTCGGTCATCAGCCGCGCGCCGCACCACGCGGCGAACGCCGTCGCCTGCTCCTGCGTGCACCACACCGGCCACGACTTCGGCAGCGGCAGATCTTCGAAGCAGCCGCGCAGCAGCAGCTGGCCGTCGCGCTCGAACCAGTTCGGCGGCAGCGGGCCGCCGTCGCGCACGAACTCCAGGTACTCGCCGTTGGTCACGTCGTACGCGTCGACGTCGAAGGCGCCGACGTCGACCGCGTGCTCGTCGAACTCGTTGTCCCAGCCGAACGGGATCGCGCCGCGGCGCGCGCCGAGCGTTGCGCGGCCGGCCGGAATCTCGATCGGATCGCGCCGCGGCGGCGCGACGTCGCGGTGCTCGAAGCGTGGGCCGCGCTGCTTCTCGCGCGCGAGCCGGTGAACGATGTACGTGAACGTCTCGTGGTGCATCTCTTCGTGCTCGAGGACGTTCCACGCCGCTTCGGCGTGCACGAGGTTCGGCACCGCGGGATCATCGAGCTGCGCGTTCGCGAACGCCTCGAAGATCGCGGCGTCGCACGCATCGGTGAACCGGCGCACCGTCGCGCGGTCCGGCCAAGCTGTGCGCTTGTGTTGCGCCGCCGCGCTCGCGTCGCGCGGATCGATGCCGCGGTTGAACAACTTCTCGAAGTCGGGATCGACCGACGGCCGTTTGAGCGCGTCGCGCACCAGGGTGATGAACGCGAATCCCGGGATGTGCCCGTCGTAGAACACGAACGGGTGCCGCAGCGGGAGCGGCGCTTCCTCGTACGCCTCCGGCGCGATCAACGCGAAGAGCCCGGCCGTGCGGCGGCGGTTGGCGCGGTACCGCGCCGCCATCGCCTCCCGGTCGAGGCGGGCGGGAGCGAGCGTGTCCACGCCCGCGGTTTTACCCGACCGGCGCCGGATTCCCGCGCCGCAGCAGGAAGGCTTCCACCTCGTCGGCCGGCATCGGCCGGCCGTAGAGGAAGCCTTGCACGCGGTCGCACTGTCCCTGGCGGAGGAAGGCGAGCTGCTCGGCGGTCTCGACGCCCTCGGCGCAGACTTCCAAACCCAGGCTGTGCGCCATCCCGATCACGGTGCGCACGATCGTCGCATCGTCGGGCTCGACGAGCAGATCGCGCACGAACGACTTGTCGATCTTCAGCGAGTCGAGCTTGAAGCGGCGCAGGTAGCCGAGCGAAGAGTACCCGGTCCCGAAGTCGTCGACCGCGAGCCGCACGCCGGCGCTGCCCAGCTCCTCGAGGACTTGGCTTGAGAGCGCGGCGTCGCTCATCGCGACCGACTCGGTGATCTCGATCTCGAGATGGTCCGGGCGCAGCCCCGTGCGCGCGAGCATGGTGCGGATCTTCGAAGCGAGCGCGGTGCGGTGGAACTGCCGCGCCGAGAGGTTCACCGCGACGCGCAAGTCCGGGTAGATCGACTGCCACTCGCGGATCTGCCGTGTCGCAGTCTCCAGCACCCAGTCGCCGAGCGCGACGATCAAGCCGCTCATCTCGGCGCTCGGAATGAACTGGTCGGGAGCGATCAGCCCCAGGCGCGGGTGCTGCCAGCGAACCAGCGCTTCGAGCGAGCACAGCCGCTCGTGTTCCAGCTCGAACTGCGGCTGGTAGTGCAGGACGAACTCGTTGCGCTCGAGCGCCTTGCGCAGCGACTTCTCCTGAGAGAGGCGCGTGCGCAGCGACGCGCCGAGCGCCGGCGTGAAGAACTGGTGCGTGTTGCGGCCGCGCTCCTTCGCGCGGTACATCGCCACGTCGGCGTGCTTGATCAGCGTGTCGGCGTCCTCGCCGTCGCTCGGATACACCGCGATCCCGATCGAGGTGGTGACGAACTGCTCGTAGCCGTCGATGAAGAGCGGCTGCTCGATCGCGGCGATGATGCGCTGCGAGAGCGCGTCGAGCCGGCCCGCGGTCGGATCGTTGCCGACCAGCACGATGAACTCGTCGCCGCCCATTCGGGCGACGAGCCCGTCCGCGCCGACGATCCCGCTCACGCGGTCGCCGATCACGCGCAGCATCCGGTCGCCGAGCGCGTGCCCCAGCGTGTCGTTGATGTCCTTGAAGCGGTCGAGGTCGAGGAACATCACCGCGGCGCGCGTCCCCGCCTCGCTCGCGCGCGCCAGCTCGTCGCGGAGCCGCTCGGTGAACCAGGCGCGGTTCGGCAGCGCCGTGAGCTGATCGTTGTACGCGAGGTGCTTGAGCCGCGCGCGCGCACGGCGGCGCTCGATCGCCGAGCCGACCAGCGCGCCCATGAGCTGCACCAGATCTCGGTCGGCCTCCGTGAACGGCTCCTCGCGCGGCGCGTTCGAGGCGAAGCACAGCGAGCCGTAGCGCGCGCCGCCGATGTCGACCGCGGTCCCGATGTACGAGCGCGGCGGCTGCTCGCCGAGCTCCGGCTCGGAAAGATACGGCAGGCCGCGCAGATCCTCGATCGCGAGCGCGCCGTCGGTGGCGAGCGCGAGCCGCGCCAGCCGGCGCGGGATCGGGTCGCCGGCGGTGGCGACGCTGCGGTCGGCCTCCGCGTCGTAGAGCGATCCCGCCGTCATCCCCAGCAGCCTGCAGCCGGCGTCGACGGTCGAGCCGATCAGGTTCTCCGCGGTCGCGTTCGCCGACGCGGCGACGAGGTAGAGCTCGCGCAAGCGGTCGCTGTGCGCGGCGACCTGGCGTTCGGCGTGCACGAGATCGGTCACGTCGTCGACCAGCGCCGCGATCTGGTACGAGCCGCCGTCGATCGGGATCGCCGAGTTGAACCAGCGGCAGAAGATGACGCGGCCGTCCTTGGTGAGGTTGCGGTTCTCGGCGACGCCCGTCGTCTTGCCGTGGGTGAGGCCGTCGAGCACCTCGCGGACCGCGGCGACGTCGTCGGGGTGCACGAGCCCGAACTCGAACGGCGAGCGCCCGCGCAGCTCGTCGAAGGTCCATCCGAAGATCTGCGCGGCGCGCGCCGACCATTCGAGGACGCGCATCTCGCGGTCGTAGCGCGCGAAGCCGAGCGAGGTGTTGACGGTGTACGCCTGGAGCTGCCGGTTCGCGAAGGCGAGCCCGCGGTGGGCACAGCCCGTGTCGGTCGGCCAGTTCGCGTCGCGCTCGCGGTGCAGCGTGAGCGAGACGGCCTCCATCCCGCCGACGCGGTGGGTCAGCACGCTGTACGGCTCGCCGCCGCCGAACGGGCGCAGGTCGTTCACGAACACGTGCTTCT